>NZ_JBMVFA010000013.1:0-199879 GCF_049543595.1 Kitasatospora sp. NPDC094028
CGACGTCCACCGGCGAGCCCCCGACCCCGGCGAGCCGCTCCAGCTGCGCGTCCAGCGCCGCCTCCGACTTCGCCGACACCACCCACGGCACCACATCGGGCACAACCGACGAAGCCGCCGGAACATCCTCCGCCGGCGCCTCCTCGACGATCACGTGCGCGTTCGTCCCGCTGATCCCGAACGAGGACACCCCGGCCCGTCGCGGCCGCTCGCCGCCCGGCCACTCACGCGCCTCCGTCAGCAGCCGCACCGCGCCCGCCGACCAGTCCACGCGCGAGGACGGCGTGTCCGCGTGCAGCGTCCTCGGCAGCACGCCCGCCCGCATCGCCTGCACCATCTTGATCACGCCCGCGACCCCGGCGGCCGCCTGGGCGTGACCGAAGTTGGACTTGACCGAGCCCAGCCACAGCGGCCGGCCGTCCTCCCGTCCCTGCCCGTAGGCGGCGAGGAGTGCCTGGGCCTCGATCGGGTCGCCGAGCGGCGTGCCCGTCCCGTGGCCCTCGACGGCGTCGACGTCGGCGGCCGTCAGCCCGGCGTTGGCGAGCGCCTGGCGGATGACCCGCTGCTGCGAGGGGCCGTTGGGTGCGGTGAAGCCGTTGGACGCGCCGTCCTGGTTCACCGCCGAGCCCCGCACGACCGCGAGGACGCGGTGCCCGTTGCGGCGGGCGTCCGAGAGGCGCTCCAGCACCAGCACGCCGACGCCCTCGGCCCAGCCCGTCCCGTCGGCGCCGTCGGCGAACGCCTTGCAGCGCCCGTCCGGGGCCAGTCCGCCCTGCCGGGAGAACTCCATCAGCGAGCCGGGCGTCGCCATCACGTTGACGCCGCCCGCGACGGCGAGCGTACACTCGCCGGCCCGCAGCGCCTGGACCGCCCAGTGCAGGGCGACCAGCGAGGACGAGCACGCGGTGTCGACCGTCACCGCCGGGCCTTCCAGCCCGAGGGTGTAGGAGAGGCGGCCGGAGAGGGCCGAGGCGGCGATGCCGGTGCCGATGTCGCCGGTGGCATCGGCCAGGGAGCGCACCAGCAGGTACGCGTAGTCCTGGCCGTTGGTGCCGAGGAAGACACCGGTGCGGCTGCCGCGCAACGCCGTCGGGTCGAGGCCCGCCCGCTCGAAGGCCTCCCACGAGGTCTCCAGCAGCAGGCGCTGCTGGGGGTCGGTGGAGACGGCCTCGCGCGGCGAGATTCCGAAGAAGTCGGCGTCGAAGCCGGACACCGAGTCGAGGAAGCCGCCACGCCGCGAGACGCGGGTGTCGCGCTCGTCGACGCCGGCGTCCGCCAGGGCGCCGAGGTCCCAGCCGCGGTCGGCCGGGTAGCCGCCGGTGGCGTCGGTGCCGCCCGCCACGAGGTCCCAGAGGTCCTCGGGCGAGGCGACGCCGCCGGGGTAGCGGCAGCCCATGCCGATGACGGCGACGGGTTCGGCGGCCGCGGCCAGGAGCTGGCGGTTCTGCTTGCGCAGCCGTTCGGTCTCCTTCATCGAGGACCGGAGAGCGGCGACTACCTTGTCGTGGGGCGTGGTCATCTCTGCTCCGTCAGTCCTGGGCGTGGTCGGGGTCGTTGCGCAGGGCGGCCTGCACCAGGTCGTCCAGGTCCATCGCGTCGATCGCGTCGGTGTCCTCGGCCTCCTGGGCGGGCGCGCCGTCGGCGAGCCTCAGCAACGCGTCCAGGACGCCGCTGCGCCGCAGGCGGTCCAACGGGACGGACTCGACGAGCGCCCGCAGGCGGGCGCGCTCGGGGTCCGTGCCGTCCGTTCCGGCCGCGCCGTCGCCCTCGAACAGCAGGCCGAGCAGGTGCTCGGCGAGCTCGGTCGGGCTCGGGTGGTCGAAGACCAGCGTCGGGGACAGGTCGAGGCCGGTGGCGGCGCCGAGCCGGTTGCGCAGCTCGATCGCGCCGAGCGAGTCGAACCCGAGGTCGCGGAAGGCCTTCTCGGGGCCGACTGCCTCGGTGCCGGGCAGTCCGAGCACCTCGGCCGCGCGGCCGCGCACCAGCCCGAGGAGGGCGGCGGAGCGGCGGGCCGGGCTGAGCGCGGCCAGTTCGGCGCGCAGCTCGCGACCGTCGGCGTTGTCCCCACCGGGGCCCTGCGGGTCGGCGTAGCCGGGGAGTTCGGCGAGCAGCCGGCTCGGGCGCATGGCGGTGAAGGCCCGGACGAAGCGCTCCGGGTCGACGTCGGCGACGAGCGTGGACGGCGCGGTGTCGAGGACGGCCCGGCGCAGCGCGGCGACCGCGACGGCCGGGTCGAGCGGCCGGATGCCGGTGCGGCGGGCGGCCTCGCCGGCCCGGGCGTCGGCGGCCATTCCGCCGCCGGCCCAGGCGCCCCACGAGAGGGACGTGGCGGCGAGCCCGTCGGCGCGGCGGCGTTCGGCGAGGGCGTCGAGGACGGCGTTGGCGGCCGCGTAGTTGCCCTGGCCGGGGTTGCCGACGGCCGCGGAGGCGGAGGAGAACAGGGCGAACACGGCGAGGTCGTGGTCCCTGGTCAGCTCGTCGAGCAGGAGGGCCGAGCCGGCCTTCGCGCGGTAGACGTCCTCGAAGCGGTCGGGGGTGAGGCCGTCGATGACGCCGTCGTCGAGCACGCCGGCGGCGTGGACGACGGCCGTCAGCGGCTGTTCGGCGGGCACGGCGGCCAGGACGGCGGCGAGCGCCTCCCGATCGGCGGCGTCGCAGGCCACGACGGTGACCGCGGTGCCGGTGGCGGTCAGTTCCTCGCGGAGCTCGGCCGCCCCGGGAGCGTCCGGGCCCCGGCGGCTGAGCAGCACGAGGTGCGGGGCGCCGGCGGCGGCGAGGCCACGGGCGACCTCGGCGCCGAGCGCGCCCGTGCCGCCGGTGATCAGGACGGTGCCGGTGGGCTCCCAGGCCGCCGGGTCGTTGTCGGAGCCGCCGGGTGTGGCGGCCAGGCGTCGGCCGAGGATCCCGGTCGGCCGGACGGCCAGCTGGTCCTCCCCGTCCGGCTTGGCGAGGACGGCGGCCAACAGGGCGGCGGTGCGCCGGTCGAGGCTCGCGGGCAGGTCGATCAGACCGCCCCAGCGCTGCGGGAGTTCGAGCGCGGCGACCCGGCCGAGGCCCCAGACGGCCGCCTGGGCCAGGCCGGTGACGCGGTCGCCGGGGGCGGCCGCGACGGCGTCCCGGGTGAGGCACCACAGGGGTGCGCCGATCCGGGCGTCGCCGAGGGCCTGCACCAGGGCGGCGGTGCGGACGAGCCCGGCGGGTGCACTGCCGTCCGCCGACTCGTCGAGTGCCAGGAGGGACACCACTGCGGTGATCTCCTCGACCGCGTAGGGGAGATCGGCGAGCTGCTTGGCGAGGCCGGCGCGGTCGGTGCCGGCCTCGACGGTCAGCCGGACGGCGTCCGCGCCGAGCGCGGCGAGGACGGCGTCCGTCCAGGCCGTGCCGCCGTGTCCGGCGGGCACGACTGCGAGCCAGGTGCCGGCCGGAGCCGCGGCGCGCGGCCGGTCGAGCGGCTTCCAGACGATCCTCCGCCGGCGGGCGTCCACGGCGGTCTGCTCCTCGCGCCGGTCGTGCCAGTCGCGCAGCGCCGGGAGCACCTGGGCGAGGGCGTCGCCGTCGACGTCCAGGGTGCCGGCGAGCGCGTCGAAGGACGCAGTGCGCAGCGCCGTCCAGAACTCCCCGTCCGGGGAGGTGGCCGGCGAGGCGGCCGAGGCGAACGACTGCTCGGGCCAGTAGCGCTGCCGCTGGAACGGGTAGGTGGGCAGGTCGACCCGGCGGGCACCGGTGCCGGCGAAGACGGCGGACCAGTCCGGCGCGAGCCCGTCGGTGTGCAGACGGGCGACGGCGGTGAGCAGGGTCGTGCGCTCGTCGCGGCCGTGGCGCAGCGCGGTGGCGGTGACCACCGGGCGGGCCGGGTCGGCGTCTTCCGCGGTGTTGGCCTGGACGAGGGCGGACAGCACGCCGTCCGGGCCGAGTTCGAGGTGGCGGCGCACGCCGCGGGCGGTGAGGGCCGCGACGCCGTCGGCGAAGCGCACGGCCTCGCGGACGTGGCGCACCCAGTACTGCGCGTCGAACCGCGCCCTGGTGTCGCCGGTGACGACGTCGCCGGTCAGGTTGGACACGAGCGGGATGCGCGGGGCGGCGTAGCCGATGCCCCGGGCGGTCCGCTCGAAGTCGTCGAGCATGGCGTCCATGTGTACGGAGTGAAACGCATGGCTCACCCGCAAACGCCTAGTCCTGCGCCCGTCGGCGGCGAATCCGGCGGCGATGCGTTCGACGGCGTCGGCGTCTCCGGCGAGGACGACGGCGCGCGGGCCGTTGACGGCGGCGATCGAGACGCCGTCCGTCAGCAGCGCCAGCACCTCCTCCTCCGTCGCCTCGACGGACACCATCGCTCCCCCACCGGGGAGTTCGGACATCAGCCGGGCCCGAGCCGCGACCAGCGTGCAGGCGTCCTCCAACGAGAACACCCCCGCCACATGCGCCGCCGCGATCTCACCGATCGAGTGCCCGACCACGTAGTCCGGGCGCAGACCCCACGACTCCACCAGCCGGAACAGCGCCACCTCCAGCGCGAACAGCGCCGGCTGCGCATACCCCGTGTCGTCCAGCAGAGCCGCCTGAGCCGAACCCTCCGCCGCGAACAGCACCGGGCGCAGCGGCCCGGCCAGCCGTCCCTCGAAGCCGGCGAGGACGGCGTCCAGCGCGTCGGCGAACACCGGGTGGGTGGCGTACAGCTCCCGCCCGGCACCGGGGCGCTGCGAGCCCTGGCCGGGGAAGAGGAAGGCGGTCTTCCCGCCCAGGGCCGAGCCTTGGACGAGCTGCGGGGCGGCCTGGCCGTCGACGAGGGCGCGCAGGCCCTGCGTCAGCTCGGCGCGGTCGGCGGCGAGCACGGTGGCCCGGTGGTCGAGCAGCGTGCGGGTGGTGGCGAGCGAGTGGCCGAGGTCGCGGACCGTCAGCTCCGGGTGCGCGGAGAGGTGGCCGAGCAGCACGGCGGCCTGCTCGCGCAGCGCGACGGGCGTCGCGGCGGAGAGCGGGACGGGCAGCGGCCGGTCGTCCGGGCGGTCCTCGGCGGGCTCGGCCGCGGCCGGCGCCTCGATGATCACGTGGGCGTTGGTGCCGCTCGCGCCGAAGGCGGAGACGCCCGCCCGGCGCGGGTGGCCGGTGGCCGGCCACGCGGTCTCCTCGGTGAGGAGCTCGGCGGCGCCGGCCGTCCAGTCGACGTGCGAGGACGGCGTGCCGACGTGCAGCGTGCGCGGCAGCAGGCCGTGCCGCATGGCCAGCACCATCTTGATCACGCCGGCCACCCCGGAGGCGGCCTGGGTGTGGCCCAGGTTCGACTTCAGCGCGCCGATCAGGACGGGCCGTTCGCGGTCCTGGCCGTAGGTGGCGAGGAGCGCCTGCGCCTCGATCGGGTCGCCGAGCCTGGTGCCGGTGCCGTGCGCCTCGACGGCGTCGACCTCCGCGGGCGCCAGGCCCGCGTTGGCCAGGGCGCGCCGGATGACGCGCTGCTGGGACGGGCCGTTGGGCGCGGTGATGCCGTTCGACGCGCCGTCCTGGTTGATCGCGGAGCCGCGCAGGACGGCCAGCACGCGGTGGCCCCGGCGCTCGGCGTCCGAGAGCCGCTCGACCACCAGGACGCCGACGCCCTCGGACCACGCGGTGCCCTCGGCGGCGTCGGAGAAGGTGCGGCAGCGCCCGTCCGGGGACAGCGCCCCCATCTCGCCGAACTCGACGAACCCGACCGGGCTCGACATCACCGTCACGCCGCCCGCCAGGGCCAGCGAGCACTCACCGGACCGCAGGGCCTGGGCGGCCAGGTGCAGGGCAACCAGCGAGGACGAGCACGCGGTGTCCACGCTGACGGAGGGCCCCTCCAGGCCGAGGGTGTAGGAGAGCCGGCCGGACAGCAGGCTCGCGGACTGCGCGGTCTCGACGTGACCGAGCTGGCCGATGGCCGGCCGGTAGTCCCCGCTGCCGCCGCCGATGAACACGCCGGCGTCGCCGCCGCGCAGGCCCGCCGGGTCGATCCCGGCGCGCTCCAGTGCCTCCCACGCGGTCTCCAGGACGAGCCGCTGCTGCGGGTCGACGACCATCGCCTCGCGCGGGGAGACCCCGAAGAAGGCGGCGTCGAACTCGGCCGCGTCGTACAGGAACCCGCCCTGCTGGGTGACGCTGCGCCCGCGCCCGTCGCGGTCGCCGTGGGCGAGCCGGTCGAGGTCCCAGCCGCGGTCGGCCGGGAACGGGCCGATCGCGTCGGCGCCCTCCCGCAGGAGCTGCCACAGGTCCTCGGGCGAGCGGACGCCGCCCGGGTAGCGGCAGCCCATGCCGACGATCACGATCGGGTCGTCGGTGTCGGCGGCGACGGCCGAGCGCTCCACCTCCTGGGCCTCGTCGAAGAGTTCGGCGCGGAGGTGGGCGGCGAGGGCCGCCGGGGTCGGGTAGTCGAACACGAGGGTGGCGGGCAGGCGCAGGCCGGTCGCGGTGTTGAGCCGGTTGCGCAGGTCGACGGCGGTCAGCGAGTCGAAGCCGAGGTCCTTGAACGGGTGCCCGGGGGGCACGTCGTCGGCGTCGGCGTGACCGAGCACGGCGGCCGACTCGGCCCGGACGATCGCCAGCAGCGCCTCGGTGCGCTCGGCCGCCGACCGCTCGCGCAGACCGGCGCGCAGTGCGTCGGCCTTGCCGGAGGCCCCGGGCGCCTCCTCCGGCTCCGCGGTGACGCGGGCCTCGGGCAGGTCGGCGAAGAGGCGCGTCGGCCGGGATTCGGCGAAGGCGGGCGCGAAGCGCTCCCACGCCACGTCGGCGACGGTGACGGCGGGGCCGTCGAGGGCGGCGGCGAGGGCCGTCAGGGCGCGGTCGGGGGCGACGGGCGGCAGCCCGTTGGCCCGCAGGTGCGCGGCCAGCGAATCGGGCGTGCTGCCCGCCCAGGCACCCCACGCGACGGCGGTGGCGGCCCGGCCGGCGGCGCGGCGCCCCTGGGCGACGGCGTCGAGGAGGGCGCCGGCGGCGGCCTCGTCGGCCCGGCCCTTCACCCCCCAGGTGCCGGCGATCGACCCGAACAGCAGGTAGGCGTCGAGGTCCCGGTCCGCGAACGCCTGGTCGAGCGCGTCGAGATCGGCGAGCAGCCCGGCGAGGTGGTCGGCGGGCTCCCCGGCCCGGCCCGTGTAGAGGACGGCCGAGAGGTCCGGCAGCCCGAGGACGGAGGCGACGGCCTCCGGGTCGCCGGGCGTGCCGATGACGAGCGTCAGGTCGGCGCCGTGCTCGGCGAGCTCGGCGCGCAGCCGGTCGGCGGCCTCGCCGTCGACGGCGGTGTCCGCAGTGAGCAGCACCACCTGCCGGGCGCCCGCGTGGGCGAGCCAGCGGGCGGTGGGGGCCGCGTGGCCCTCCGCGTCGCCGACCACCAGGACCGTTCCGCGCGGGGTCCACGGGCGTGCCGTGTCGGGCGTCGTGGCGCGCACGAGGCGGCGGGCGAAGGCTCCGGCGGGGCGCAGCGCCAGCTGGTCCTCGCCGTCCCCGGCCGTCAGCAGGGCGCGCAGGCGGGCCGCCGTGCGGGCGTCGGGGGCCTCGGGGAGGTCGATCAACCCGCCCCAGCGCCGCGGGTGTTCGAGGGCGGCCACCCGGCCGATGCCCCAGGCGGCCGCCTGCGCGGCGTCCTGCGGGGCCTCGGTGTCGCCGACTGCGACGGCGCCCCGGGTGAGGCACCACAGCGGAGCCTCGACGCCTGCCTCGCCGAGGGCGGCGAGCAGGGCGTCCGGCCGGGCGAGCCCGGTGGGCACGCCGTCGGAGGCGCCGAGCAGGGACACCACGCCGGTGATCGGCCCGGCGATCGGGGTCAGGTCCGCAGCGTCGTCCCCGTCGACCGCCACCCGCACGACGTCCGCGCCGAGGGCCGCGAGCACCGCGGACGTCCAGGCGTCGTCGTCCCGGTCGGCCGGAACGAGGGCCAGCCAGGTGCCCGGCAGGGCGTCCGGGCCGGTGCGGGCGGCGTACGGCTTCCAGACCGCGCGGTAGCGCAGCCGGTCGGCGTCCGTCCGCTCGGTCCGGCGGCGGCGCCACGCTGAGAGGGCGGGGAGCAGTGCGCTGAGCGACGACTCGTCGTCCAGGCCCAGCGTCGTACCCAGCGCGGCCGTGTCGGCGCGCTCGACGGCGGACCAGAACGCGGCGTCCGCCGGGTCGGCGGCGGCGACAGCCTCGGGTGCGCGCTCGGGCCAGTACAGCTTGCGCTGGAACGGGTAGGTGGGCAGGTCGACCCGGCGGGCGCCGGTGCCGGCGAGCAGGGCGGTCCAGTCGACCGGGACACCCGCGACGTGCAGGCGGGCGAGGGCGGTGACCAGGGTCCGCTCCTCGGGCCGGTCGCGGCGGCAGGTCGCTTCGGCCACCCGGTCGGGGTCACCGCCGGAGCGCTGGGCGAGGGCGGCGAGGACGCCGTCCGGGCCCAGCTCCAGGAAGGCGGTGGCGCCCGCCTCTTCGAGCGCCCGGACGCAGTCGGCGAAGCGGACGGTCTCCCGGACGTGGCGCACCCAGTACTCGGGGGTGCACAGATCCGCGCTCGCGTCGCCTGTCAGGTTCGAGACGAGCGGGATCGACGGAGCCGCGTACGCGAGCCCGTCGAGGACGGCCCGGAAGTCGTCCAGCATCGGTTCCATCAGCGGCGAGTGGAAGGCGTGCGAGACCCGCAGGCGCGTGGTCCGCCGGTCGGCGAAGTGCGCCTCGATCGCCTCGACGGCCGCCTCCGCCCCCGAAACGACCACGGAGGTCGCTCCGTTCACGGCGGCGATCGACACCGACTCGTCCAGCAGCGGCAGGACCTCGTCCTCCGAAGCCTCCACGGCGAGCATCGCGCCGCCCTCCGGGAGCGCCTGCATCAGCCGGCCGCGCGCCGCCACGAGGACGCACGCGTCCTCCGGGGAGAAGACCCCGGCCACGTGGGCCGCGGCGATCTCGCCGATCGAGTGTCCGGCCACGAACTCCGGCCGGACTCCCAGGGATTCGACGAGCCGGAACAGCGCCACCTCGACCGCGAAAAGCCCGGCCTGGGCGTACTCCGTCCGGTTCAGCAGCTCCGCGTCGTCGCCCCACACCACGTCCCGCAGCGGCCGGTCCAGGAGCTGGTCCAGCCGTGCGCAGACGCCGTCGAAGGCCTCGGCGAACACCGGGAAGCGGGCGTACAACTCCTGCCCCATGCCGAGCCGTTGCGAGCCCTGCCCGGAGAACAGGAAGGCCGTCGAGCGCTCGGCGGCGACGCCGCGCGCGAGCTCGGCACCGTCCAGCAGCACCGCCCGGTGCCCGAGCGAGGCCCGGCCGACGGCCAGCGAGTGGGCGACGTCCAGCGCGGACGGCCCGTCCACCTCGGCGAGGCGCGCGAGCGAAGCGTCCAGCGCGGCCTCCGACTTGGCGGAGACCACCCACGGCGCCGCGTCTGCGGGCAGCACCGGACCGGCCGGATCCACAGCGGAGGGCGCCTGCTCCAGCAGGACGTGCGCGTTGGTGCCGCTGACACCGAAGGCGGAGACGCCGGCCCGGCGCGGGCGGCCGGTCTCCGGCCAGTCGCGGGCCTGCGTCAGGAGCTCCACGGCGCCGGCCGTCCAGTCGACGTGCCGGGAAGGCGCGTCGACGTGCAGCGACTTCGGCAGTTCCCCGTGCCGCATCGCGAGCACCGTCTTGATCACGCCGGCGGCGCCGGCGGCGGCCTGGGTGTGGCCGAGGTTGGACTTCACCGAGCCGAGCAGGAGCGGGAGTTCGCGGTCCCGCCCGTAGGCGGCCAGCAGGGCGTGCGCCTCGATCGGGTCGCCGAGGGCGGTGCCGGTGCCGTGCGCCTCGACGGCGTCGACCTCGGCGGCGGTCAGGCCCGCGTCGGCCAGGGCCGCGCGGATCACCCGCTGCTGGGCCCGTCCGTTCGGGGCCGTCAGCCCGTTCGAGGCGCCGTCCTGGTTGACGGCGCTGCCGCGCACGACCGCGAGCACCGGGTGCCCGAGCCGGCGGGCGTCGGAGAGCCGCTCCAGGACGAGCACGCCCGCGCCCTCGGACCAGGCGGTGCCGTCGGCGGCGTCGGCGAAGGGCTTGCAGCGGCCGTCGGCGGCGAGGCCGCCCTGCGCGGTGAACTCGACGAAGGCGTCCGGGCTGGACATCACCGAGGCGCCGCCGGCCAGGGCCAGCGAGCACTCCCCGGCGCGCAGCGCGCGGGCGGCCAGGTGGAGCGAGACGAGGGCGGAGGAGCACGCGGTGTCGACGGTGACGGCCGGGCCCTCCAGCCCGAGGGTGTAGGAGAGGCGGCCGGACAGAAGGCTCGCGGTGTTGCCGGTGGCGGCGTGGCCTCGGACGTCGGCGGTGCCGCGGCGCAGCACGGTCAGGTAGTCCTGGCCGTTGGTGCCGACGAAGACGCCGGTGTCGCTGCCGCGCAGGCGGTCGGGGGCGATGCCGGAGCGCTCCAGGGCCTCCCAGGAGGTCTCCAGGAGGAGGCGCTGCTGCGGGTCCATGGCGAGGGCTTCGCGGGGCGAGATGCCGAAGAAGCGGGCGTCGAAGCGGCCGACGCCGTCGAGGAAGCCGCCGTGGAGGGTGGCGGAGCCGCCGCGGCCGAGGGCGTCGAGGTCCCAGCCGCGGTCGGTGGGGAACGGGCGAACGGCGTCGGCGCCGTCGCCGAGCAGCCGCCAGAGGTCCTCCGGCGACTCGATGCCACCGGGGAAGCGGCAGGCCATGCCGACGATCACGATCGGGTCGTCCGCGACGGCCCGCGGGGCCGGGGCCCGGTCGGGTTCGGGCAGGGCACCGAGGAGTTCACCGAGGAGGTGGGCGGCCAGGTCGGCCGGGGTCGGGTGGTCGTAGACCAGGGTGGCCGGCAGGGTCAGGCCGGTCGCGGCGGTGAGGGCGTTGCGCAGTTCGACGGTGGTGAGGGAGTCCATGCCGAGGTCGGTGAAGGGCTGGTCCGCGCCGACGCGTTCGCCGCCCGCGTGGCCGAGGACCGCCGCGACGCGGGTGCGCACGAAGTCGAGGACGAACCGCTCCCTGGCCTGCTCCGACAGCTCGGCCAGGCGCTGTCGCAGCCCGGAGTCCGGGGCGGTCGCCGACGGCCGGCCGGCCGGTCCGGCCAGCGCGGCGATCAGCGGCATGGGCCGCTGCGCGGTGAAGACGGCGGCGAAGCGCTGCCAGTCGATGTCGGCGACGGTGAGCGCGGTGTCGTCGTGGTCGAGGGCGTGTCCGAGGGCGGTCAGGGCGCGCTCGGGCGCCATCGGGCCGTAGCCGCCGCGGCGCACCCGTTGTTCGACGCCGGCCCCGGCCATGCCCTCGCCGGCCCACGGGCCCCAGGCGATCACGGTGGCCGGGCGGCCGTCGGCGCGGCGCTGCTCGGCGAGGGCGTCGAGGTGGGCGTTGGCGGCGGCGTAGTTGGCCTGCCCGGCGGCACCGAGGGTGCCGGCGGTGGACGTGAACAGGACGAAGGCGGCGAGGTCGCTGTCGCGAGTCAGCTCGTCGAGGTGGCACGCGGCGTCGACCTTGGGGCGGTACACCTCGGCGAAGTGCTCAGCCGTCAGGGTGTCGAGGGTGCCGTCGGCGAGCACGCCGGCGGTGTGGAAGACGGCGGTGAGCGGCCGGTCGGCGGGGACGGCACCGAGGACGGCCGCGAGGGCGTCCCGGTCGGCGGCGTCGCAGGCGGCCAGGGTGACGCCGGCGCCGAGAGCGGCGAGGTCGGCGCGCAGCTGCTCGGCGCCGGGGGCGTCCGGGCCGCGGCGGCTGACCAGCAGCAGGTGCGCGGCGCCCTGGGCGGCGAGGCGGCGGGCGAGCTGCCCGCCGATGCCGCCGGTGCCACCGGTGATCAGGACGGTGCCGGCGGGCACGTACGGCCGGGCGGCCGCGCGCCCGCCCAACGGCTGGCGCACGAGGCGCCGGGCGAAGGTGCCGGAGGCGCGGACGGCGAGCTGGTCCTCGCCGTCGGTGCGGGCGAGCGCGGCGGCCAGACGGCGCAGCGCGGTGTCGTCGAGCTGCTCCGGCAGGTCGATCAGCCCGCCCCAACGGGTGGGCAGTTCGAGGGCGGCGGACCGGCCGAGGCCCCAGACGGCGGCCTGCCGGGGGTCGGCGGGGCGGTCGGAGCGGCCGGTGGCGACGGCGCCGCGGGTGAGGCACCACAACGGGGCGGTGAGGTCCGCGTCGCCGAGGGCCTGGACGGCGGTGACGGTGGCCGCGAGCGGGTCGTCGCCGAGCGCGAGCAGGGACAGGACGCCGGTGAACCTGCCTTCTTCCGCGGTCACTTCACGCAGCCGGGAAGCAAATGCGGCCCGGTCGCCGCGGACCCGGAGGGTCACCCCGTCGACGAGCCCGGCCACCCACGCTGCCTCGTCCGGCGCGAGCACCAGCCAGCGGCCGGACGGCCGGGCCACGGCAGCGCCCGTCGCGTCGAGCGGCGTCCAGGAGGCGCGGTAGCGCCAGGCGTCCACGGCGGAGCGCTCACGGCGGGCGCGGCGCCAGGTGGAGAGGGCGGTCACGCTGTCACGGTCGAGGTCAAGACCGGTGCCGAGCGCCCCGAGGTCGCCGCGGTCGACGGCGGCCCAGAACTCGGCGTCCACGGGGTCGGATCCCATCGCCGGGACGGACCGTCCCTCCGGCCAGTAGCGCTCGCGCTGGAACGGGTAGGTGGGCAGGTCGGCGCGACGGGCGCCGGTGCCGGCGAAGACGGCCACCCAGTCCGGGCGCAGGCCGCCGACGGCGAGCCGGGCGAGCGCGGCCATGAGGGTCGGGACGCCGGGCCGGCCACGCCGCAGCGCGGGCACGCCGGCCACGCGGGCGCCGTCTCCGAGGGTGTCGCGGGCGGCGGCGGTGAGGACGCCGTCGGGACCGAGTTCGAGGAAGGCGGCGGCGCCGTGGCCGGCGAGGGCTCGGACGGCGTCGGCGAAGCGGACGGTGTCGCGGACCTGCCGGGCCCAGTACGCGGGCGCGGCGAGCTCGTCGGCGGTGGCGAGCGCGCCGGTGACGGTGGAGATCAGCGGGATCGCCGGGGCGTCGTAGGTGAGCGTGGCGGCGACGCGGGTGTAGGCGTCGAGCATCGGCTCCATGTGCGGCGAGTGGAAGGCGTGCGAGACGCGCAGTCGCCTGGTGCGCCGCCCCTGGGTCTCGAACTGCCCGGCGATGCGCAGGACTTCGCTCTCGTCGCCCGCGAGGACCACCGAAGTGGGCCCGTTGACGGCGGCGATCGAGACGCCGTCCGTCAGCAGCGCCAGCACCTCCTCCTCCGTCGCCTCGACGGACACCATCGCTCCCCCACCGGGGAGTTCGGACATCAGCCGGGCCCGAGCCGCGACCAGCGTGCAGGCGTCCTCCAACGAGAACACCCCCGCCACATGCGCCGCCGCGATCTCACCGATCGAGTGCCCGACCACGAAATCCGGCCGCAGACCCCACGACTCCACCAGCCGGAACAGCGCCACCTCCAGCGCGAACAGCGCCGGCTGCGCGTACCCCGTGTCGTCCAGCAGAGCCGCCTGAGCAGAACCCTCCGCCGCGAACAGGACGTCCCGGACCGGCCGTTCGTAGTCGAGGTCGAAGCGGGCGAGGACGGCGTCGAGCGCCTCCGCGTACACCGGGTACCGGTCGTACAGTTCCCTGCCCATGGCCGGGTACTGGCTGCCCTGGCCGGTGAACAGGAACGCCAGGCCGCCGGCGGCCGCCCGGCCGGTGACGAGGGCGGCGTCCGGCAGGCCGTCACGAAGGGCGGCGAGCGCGCGCCGCAGCTCGGCGCGGTCGCCGGTGGTGACGGCGGCACGGCGGTCGAGCGCGGTGCGGGTGGTGGCGAGGGAGAACGCCAGGTCGGCGAGCGGCGGTTCGGGCTGCTCGTCGAGCGCGGTCAGCAGCCGCCCGGCCTGGGCGCGCAGCGCCTCGTCGGTACGGGCGGACAGCGTGAAGGGCACGGTGTCGCCGTCCGTCGGCGCAGCCGCCACGACGGCGGCCGGTGCCTGTTCGAGGATCACGTGCGCGTTGGTGCCGCTCAGCCCGAAGGAGGAGACGGCGGCCCGGCGCGGACGCCCGGTCTCGGGCCAGTCGCGCGCCTCCGCGAGGAGCTCGATGGCACCCTCCGCCCAGTCGACGTGGGTGGACGGCTGGTCGATGTGCAGGCTGGCCGGGAGCACGCCGGTGCGCAGCGCGAGCACGGTCTTGATGACGCCGGCCACGCCGGAGGCCATCTGGGTGTGGCCGATGTTGGATTTCACCGAGCCGAGCAGCAGCGGCAGTTCGCGGTCCTGGCCGTAGGTCGCGAGCAGCGCCTGCGCCTCGATCGGGTCGCCGAGCCTGGTGCCGGTGCCGTGGCCCTCGACCGCGTCGACCTCGCCCGGGGCGAGCCGCGCGCTGGCGAGCGCGGCACGGATCACGCGCTGCTGCGCGGGCCCGTTGGGCGCGGTGAGGCCGTTGGAGGCGCCGTCCTGGTTGACGGCGGAGCCGCGCAGGACGGCGAGCACCGGGTGGCCGAGCCGCTCGGCATCGCAGAGGCGCTCGACCAGGACGAGGCCGACGCCCTCGGCGAGGCTCATCCCGTCGGCGGCCTCGGCGTAGGCCTTGCAGCGGCCGTCCACGGCCATCGCTCGCTGGCGGCTGAAGCCGACGAACGCGTTGGGCGTGGCCATCACGCTGACGCCGCCGGCCAGGGCGAGGGAGCTCTCCCCGTTGCGCAGCGACTGGCAGGCCAGGTGCAGGGCGACGAGCGAGGACGAGCACGCGGTGTCGAGCGTGACGGCCGGGCCCTCGAAGCCGAAGGTGTAGGAGAGCCGGCCGGACAGGACGCTCGGGATGGTGCCGGTGACGAGGTGGCCCTCGGCGCCGTCCTGGGCGGAGTCGCCTGGGCTGTAGTCCTGGTAGCTGGCGCCGATGAAGGTGCCGGTGAGACTGCCGCGCAGGGCGGACGGGTCCAGGCCGGCGCGCTCCATGGCCTCCCAGGCCGTCTCCAGGAGGAGGCGCTGCTGCGGGTCCATGGCGAGGGCCTCGCGCGGGGAGATGCCGAAGAACGCGGCGTCGAAGTCGGCGACGTCCCGCAGGAAGCCGCCGCGCACCGAGTAGGTGCGGCCGGGCGCGTCCGGGTCCGGGTCGTACAGCCCCTCGGTGTCCCAGCCGCGGTCCGCCGGGAACTCGGTGATGGCGTCGCCGCCCGAGGTGACGAGCCGCCACAGGTCCTCGGGCGAGGCGATCCCGCCGGGGTAGCGGCAGCTCATGCCGATGATGGCGATCGGCTCGTCCGACGCGGCGCCCGCCACCGTGGCGGCGGGGCCGTCGACGGCGGCACCGGCGATCTTCTCGCGCAGGAAGCGCACCAGGGCGAGCGGGTTCGGGTGGTCGAAGACCAGGGTGCTGGGCAGCGTCAGCCCGGTCGCGGCGGCCAGCCGGTTGCGCAGGTCGACGGCGGTCAGCGAGTCGAAGCCGACGTCGCGGAAGGCCCGCTGCTCGGACAGCACGTCGGGCGAGGCGTGGCCGAGCGTGGTCGCCGCCTCGGCGCGGACCAGGTCCAGCAGGCGGCGCTCCTGTTCGGCGGCCGGCAGGGCGCGCAGCTTGGCGGCGAACTCGCCGTCCCCGGCCGGGCGGTCGGCGGCCTCGGTGAGCCGGCGCACCTCGGGGACGTCCTCGAACAGGGCGGTCGGGCGGCCGGAGGTGAAGACCGGGTGGTAGCGCCCCCAGTCGACGTCGGCGATCGCGAGCACCTGCTCGTCGGCGTCCAGGGCCTGGCGCAGCCCGTCCAGGGCGAGCGAGGGGTCCATGAAGACCAGGCCGCTGCGCCGGATCTGGCCGGGGTCGACGCGGCCGAGCTTCAGGTCGTCGGCCCAGATGCCCCAGGAGATCGCGGTCGCCCGGCCGCCGCGGGCGCGGCGGTGCTCGGCGAGCGCGTTGAGGTAGGCGTTGCCCGCGACGTAGGCGGCGTGCCGGCCGCTGCCCCACATGCCAGCGGTGGAGGAGTACAGCACGAAGGCGTCGAGCTGGTCGTCGGGCAGGAGCTCGTCCAGGTGGCGGGCGCCGGCGGTCTTGGCGTGCAGGACCTTGGCGAAGGCCTCGTGGGTGGTCTCCTCGATCGACAGCAGCTCGATCACGGCGGCGGTGTGGACGACGGTGCGCACCTCGTGGCCGGCGGCGGCCAGGTCGGCGAGCATCGCCGCGACGGCCTCGCGGTCGGTGAGGTCGCAGGCGGCCATCTCGGCCGCGCAGCCCGCGGCGGCGAGCTCGGCGAGCAGCTCGGCGGCGCCCGGCGCGGTGGCGCCGCGGCGGCTGGTGAGCACGATCCGCTCGGCGCCCTCGGCGGCGAGTCGGCGGGCCAGGTGCGGGGCGAGGGTGCCGGTGCCGCCGGTGATCAGGACGGTGCCGCGCAGCGGCCTGGCCTCGCGGGGGGCTGCGGCCTCGGCGCGCACGATGCGGCGGGCGTAGGCGCCGGAGGGGCGGATCGCCACCTGGTCCTCGACGCCGGCGGCCAGGACGGCGGCCAGCCGCTCGCCGCCGCGCCTGTCGAGCGTGTCGGGCAGGTCGACGACGCCGCCGAAGCGCTGCGGGTGCTCCAGGGCGGCCGTCCAGCCGAGGCCGTGGACCTGAACCTGCACCGGGTTGGCCACCTTGTCGGTGCGCCCTGCCGCGACGGCGCCGCGGGTGAGACACCACAGCGGGGCGTCCTGCCCGGCGTCGCCGAGGGCCTGGATCAGGGCGAGGGTGAGCGCGACGCCCTGCGGCAGGGCGGGGTGGCGCTCACTCGGCCGCTCGGCGGTGGCAAGCAGCGAGACGATGCCGGTGAGCCCGGTGGGGTCGAGGCGCGCGGCGAGTCGCTGCCGGTCGGTGCAGCTGTCGTCCAGGACGAGCCGCTCGACCGTCGCGCCGTGCGCGGTCAGCGCCTTGGCGACGTCCTCGCCCTCGCCTTCCTGGGCGGTGACGAGCAGCCAGGTGCCGTCCAGCCGGGCGGGACCGACGGAGAGCGGCTTCCACGTCGCCCGGTAGCGCCAGGAGCCGACCGTCGAGCGCTCCTGTCGGCGGCGGTGCCAGTCGGACAGCGCGGGCAGCACTGGCGCGAGCGCGCCGCTGTCGATGCGTAGCCGGGCGGCCAGCGCCTCGACGTCGGCCTCCTCGACGGCGCTCCAGAACTCGCCGTCCTCCGGCTCGCCGCCGGGGCGCGGCGCGACGGCCCACAGGTGCTCGTGCTGGAAGGCGTAGGTGGGCAGCGGCACGCGACGCCCGCCCGCGGTGTGGGCGGACCAGTCGGCCCGTCCGCCACGGACGAAGGCCTCGGCGAGCGAGGCGAGGAAGCGGTCGGCGCCGCCCTTGTCGCGGCGCAGGGTGCCGACGGCCGTGGCGCGGTCGCCGCGGTCCTCGGCTGTGGCCTCGATCGCCATGGTGAGCACGGCGTGCGGGCTGACCTCGACGAACAGGCCGTGCCCCTGGGCCATCAACTCCCGCACCGCCGGGTCGAAGCGCACCGGGTTGCGCAGGTTGCGGTACCAGTAGCCGGCGTCCATGGCCGTGGTGTCGAGCCAGTCGCCGGTGACGGTGGAGAAGAACGGCACCTCGGCGGCGCGCGGGCGCACGGGGGCGAGGTCGGTCAGCAGGTCGTCCTTGAGCAGCTCGACCTGAGCGGAGTGCGAACCGTAGTCCACGCTGATCCGCCGGGCGCGCAGGCCCTCGGCCTCGAACTCGGCCATCAGCTCGTCGAGTTCGTCGGCCGGTCCGGCCACCACGACGGTCCGCGGCCCGTTCACGGCGGCGACGGCGAGCCCACCGCCGCGCGAGCGCAGCCGCTGCTCGGCCTCCTCGGCCGGCAGCGGCACGGAGACCATCCCGCCGGAGCCCGCGAGGACGCGGCCGATGAGCCGGCTGCGCAGCGCCGCCACGCGGGCGCCGTCCTCCAGGGAGAGCGCCCCGGCGACGACGGCGGCGGCGATCTCGCCCTGGGAGTGGCCCACCACGGCGTCCGGGTGGATGCCGTGGGCGCGCCACAGTTCGGCGAGGGCCACCATGACGGCGAAGGTCGCCGGCTGGACCACGTCGACGCGGTCCAGCGCGGGCGCGCCCTCGACCTGGCGCAGCACGTCGGGCAGCGACCAGTCGACGTGCCCGGACAGGGCCGCCGCGCACTCGGCGATCCGCTCGGCGAACACCGGCGACTCGTCCAGCAGCCGGGCGCCCATGCCGGCCCACTGGGAGCCCTGGCCGGGGAAGACGAAGACCGTGCGGCCGCCGTCCTCGGCGAGGCCGCGGACGGCGTTCGGCGCGGAGGCGCCGGCGGCGAGCGCGGCGAGGCCCTCGCGCAGTTCGGCGACGTCGGCGCCGAGTACGACGGCGCGGTGTTCGAGGAGGGCGCGGGTGGTCAGCAGGGTGTGGGCGACGTCGTGCGGGCGCAGGTCCGGCTCGACGTCGAGGTGGTCGGCCAGGCGCGCGGCCTGGGCGCGCAGGGCGGCGGGGGTGCGGGCGGAGAGCACCCACGGCACGACGCCGTCGGACACCTCGGCAGGCTCGGCCGGAAGGGCGGCGGGCGCCTCCTCCAGCACGACGTGCGCGTTGGTGCCGCTGATGCCGAAGGAGGAGACCGCGCAGCGGCGGGTCCGCTCGCCGGCCGGCCACGGCACGGCCTCGCTGAGGAGGCTGACGGTGCCCGGCGTCCAGTCGATGTGCGAGGACGGCTCGGCGGCGTGCAGGGTGGCCGGCAGCACGCCGTGGCGCAGCGCCTGGACCATCTTGATCACGCCCGCGACGCCGGCCGCCGACTGGGTGTGGCCGAAGTTGGACTTGACCGAGCCGAGCAGCAGCGGGCGCCGCGGGTCGCGGTCGCGCCCGTAGGTGGCCTGGAGTGCCTGGGCCTCGATGGGGTCGCCGAGGGCGGTACCGGTGCCGTGCGCCTCGACGGCGTCGACGTCGCCCGGGGTGAGGCCCGCGTTGTGCAGGGCCTGGCGGATGACGCGCTGCTGGGACGGCCCGTTGGGCGCGGTGAGCCCGTTGGAGGCGCCGTCCTGGTTGATCGCGGAGCCGCGGATGACGGCGAGCACCTGGTGGCCGTTGCGCTCGGCGTCGGAGAGCCGCTCCAGGACGACGACGCCGACGCCCTCGGCGAGGGTCATGCCGTCGGCGGCCTCGGAGAAGGCCTTGCAGCGGCCGTCGGCGGCGAGCGCTCGTTGGCGGCTGAAGGCGATGAAGGCGTTCGGGTTGGTCATGACGGTGGCGCCGCCGGCGAGCGCGAGGGAGCTCTCGCCGCCGCGCAGCGACTGGCAGGCCAGGTGCAGCGCGACGAGCGAGGAGGAGCACGCGGTGTCGACGGTGACGGCCGGGCCCTCCAGGCCGAACAGGTAGGCGAGGCGGCCGGAGAGCACGCTCGGGCTGGTGCCGGTGACGGCGTGCCCGGCGGAGCTGTCGTCCATGCCGAACCCGTACTCCTGGTACGTGGACCCGATGAAGGTGCCGGTGGCGCTGCCGTGCACGGAGGTCGGGTCGATGCCCGCGGATTCGAGGGCCTCCCAGGTGGTCTCCAGCAACAGGCGCTGCTGGGGGTCCATGGCGAGGGCCTCGCGCGGGGAGATGCCGAAGAACGCGGCATCGAACCCGCCGGCCTCGTGCAGGAAGCCGCCCCGGGTGGAGTAGGTGCGGCCGGGGGTGTCCGGGTCCGGGTCGTAGAGGCCGGTGTCCCAGCCGCGGTTCTCCGGGAACTCGGAGATGGCGTCGGTGCCCTCGGCGACGAGCCGCCACAGCTGCTCGGGGCTTCCGGCGCCGCCGGGGAAGCGGCAGCCCATGCCGACGATGGCGATCGGCTCGTCCGGGTCGGCGGCGGCGACCGGCTGCGCCGTCACGTCCTGCGGTCCGTCGAGTAGTTCGCCGCGCAGGAAGGCGGCGAGCGCGACCGGCGTCGGGTGGTCGAAGGCCATCGTGCTGGGCAGCGGCAGGCCGGTCAGCGCGGCGAGGCGCTTGCGCAGCTCGACGGCGGTCAGCGAGTCGAAGCCGGCGTCGCGGAAGGCGCGCTTCTCGGGCACGCCGTCGACGGAGCCGTGGCCGAGGACGGCGGCGGCCTCGCGGCGCACCAGGTCGACGAGCAGGCGGTCACGCTCGGGCTCGGACAGGCCGCGCAGGCGGCGGACGAGGTCGGAGGCGGCCCCGGCGTCGGCAGCGGCGCCGCGGGCGAGGGCGCGGACTTCGGGCAGCTCGTCGAACAGGACGCTCGGCCGGGCGGCGGTGAAGACGGGGGCGTAGCGTTCCCAGTCGACGTCCGCGACGGTCACGGCGACGTCCTCGTGGACGATCGCGCGGCGCAGCTCGGTGAGCGCGGTCTCCGGGGCGAGGAAGCGCAGGCCCTGGCGGCGCAGGCCGTCCGAGACGGCCTCGTGGGCGGCCATGCCGGCGCCGGCCCACGGGCCCCAGGCGATCGAGGTGGCGGTCAGGCCGCGGGCGCGGCGGTTTTCCGCGAGGGCGTCGAGGTAGGCGTTGGCGGCTGCGTAGGCGCTCTGCCCGGCGCTGCCCCAGATGCCGGCGACGGAGGAGAACAGGACGAAGAAGTCCAGTTCGTGGTCGGCGAGGAGGGCGTCGAGGTGGGCGGCGCCGTGGAGCTTGGCGGCGGTGAGCGCGGCGACCTCGGCGACCGGGGTCTCCGAGAGCGGGGCGGCCTGGCCGACGCCGGCGGCGTGCACGACGCCGGTCAGCGGGTGCTCGGCCGGGACGGCGGCGAGGACGGCGGCGAGCGCGTCGCGGTCGGCGACGTCGCAGGCGAGGACGGCCGTGGTGGCGCCGTGTTCGGCGAGTTCGGCGACGAGTTCGGCGGCGCCGGGGGCGTCCGGGCCGCGTCGGCCGGTGAGCACGAGGTGCCGGGCTCCGCTGCGGGCCAGCCAGCGGGCGACCTCGGCGCCGAGCGCGCCGGTGCCGCCGGTGACGAGGACGGTGCCGTCTGCGGTGAACTCCTCGGCGCGGGGCAGCTCGTCGACGGCGTGCCGCACCAGGCGGCGGCCGTAGGCGGCGCTGCCGCGCAGCGCGATCTGGTCCTCTCCTGCGCGCTTGCCCGCCTTGCTCGCCGCGAGGACACCGACCAGGCCCTGCACGGTCGGCGCGTCCAGCACCGGGGGCAGGTCGACCAGCCCGCCCGGCGCCTGCGGGCGCTCCAGGGCGGCGACCCGGCCCAGGCCCCACGCGGCGGCCTGGACGGGGTTGGTGAGCGGATCGGCGGGCCCGGTGGAGACGGCCCCGCGGGTGACGGTCCACAGCGGCGCGGCGGAGCGCAGGTCGCCGAGGGCCTGGGCGAGGACGACGCCGCGCGCGACACCCTCCGGCAGGCCGGGGCCCAGGGTGGGCCGGTCGGCCAGCGGGACGAGCGACAGGATGCCGCTCAGCTCGCCGAACTCCGCTATCCGGCGGCCGAGTTCGCTTCGATCGCGGCAGTCCTCGTCGAGCACCAGCCGTTCGAGGCGGGCGCCGTGGCCGCGCAGCGCGTCGACGAGCTCGGCGTCGTCGACAGCATCGGTGGTGACGACCAGCCAGGTGCCGTCGAGGACGGGCGCGGCCGCCGGGCGGACGGGCCGCCAGTGGACGCGGTAGCGGGCCGCGTCGAGCTGGGCCTTCTCGTGGCGGGTGCGGCGCCAGTCGGCGAGGGCGGGCAGGAGGGCGTAGAGGCCTGCGTGGTGTTCGTCGCGCAGGCCGAGCAGGTCGGCGAGTTCGGCGGCGCTGCCGCGCTCGACGGCGCCCCACAGGGCGGAGTCGGCGGGGTCGGCGGCCGGGGCGGCGATGGCGGGCTCGGCCTCGGGCCAGTAGCGCTCGTGCTGGAACGCGTAGGTGGGCAGGCCGGTGCGGCGGGCGCCGGTGCCCGCGTACAGCGCGGCCCAGTCCAGGGCGTGCCCGCGCACGTGGAGTGCGGACAGGGCGAGGGCGGCGGTCCGTTCCTCGGGCCGCCCGGCGCGCAGCAGCGGGACGGCGGTCGCGGCGGTGTCGTCGGCCAGGATCTCCTCGGTGAGCGCGGCCAGCACACCGTCCGGGCCGAGTTCGAGGAAGGTGGCGGCGCCGGCCGCACGGGCGGCGCGGACGCCGTCGGCGAAGCGGACGGCCCGGCGGACGTGCTCGACCCAGTACTCGGGCGAGCACAGCTCGGCCTCGGTGGCGAGTTCGCCGGTGGTGTCGGAGACGAGCGGGATGGCCGGCGTGCGGAAGTCCAGCTCCGCGACGGCGCGCCGGAACTCCTCCAGCATCGGCTCCATCAGCGGCGAGTGGAAGGCGTGCGAGACGCGCAGCCGCTTGGTCCGGCGGCCCTCGGCCGCGAACTCGCCGGCGATGCGCAGGACTTCGCCTTCCAGACCGGAGATCACCACGGCCCGCGGCCCGTTGACGGCCGCGACGGACACGCCGGGCACCAGGCGCGCCAGCACCTCGTCCTCGGCGGCCTCGACGGAGACCATGGCGCCGCCTTCGGGCAGCGCGTCCATCAGTCGGGCCCGCGCGGCGACCAGCGCGCACGCGTCGGCGAGCGGGAGCACCCCGGCGCAGTGCGCGGCGGCGATCTCGCCGACGGAGTGGCCGAGCAGCACATCGGGGCGAACGCCGAGCGAGACGACCAGGCGGAACAGCGCGACCTCGACGGCGAAGATCGCGGGCTGGGCCCAGCCGGTGCGGTTCAGCAGCTCCTCGTCGTCGCCCCACAGTACGTCGCGCAGCGGGCGTTCCAGCCGCGGGCCGAACTCGCGCAGCACGTCGTCCAGCGCCTCGGCGAACACCGGGAAGCGCCCGGCGAGTTCGCGTCCGACACCGAGGCGCTGGGCGCCCTGGCCGGCGAACAGCACGGCGAGCTTCGCGGCACCGGTCTCGCCCGCGACGAGCCCGGCGGCGGACTCGCCCGCGACGAGGGCGGTCAGGGCGGCGAGCAGTTCGTCGCGGTCGCCGCCGACGGCCACGGCACGGTGGTCGAAGCCGGAGCGGGTGGTGGCGAGCGAGAGCCCGAGGTCGGCCAGGCTCCCGGCCGGGTCCGCGGCGGCGAAGGCGCGCAGGCGGGCGGCCTGGTCGCGCAGCGCGGCCGGGCTGCGGCCGGCCAGCGGCCACAGCAGGACGGGCTCCGCGACGGCCGGGGTGGCGTCCCGCGAGACGGCGGCGGGGGCCTGTTCGAGGATGACGTGGGCGTTGGTGCCGCTGAAGCCGAAGGAGGACACGCCGGCCCGGCGCGGGCGGCCGGTCTCCGGCCAGTGCGCCTCCTCGGTCAGCAGCTCCACCGCGCCCTCGTCCCAGTCCACGTGGGAGGACGGCTCGGCCGCGTGCAGGGTGCGGGGCACGACGCCGTGTCGCATCGCCAGCACCGTCTTGATCACGCCCGCGACGCCCGCAGCGGCCTGGGTGTGGCCGAGGTTGGACTTCACCGAGCCGAGGAGCAGCGGGAGTTCACGGTCCTGGCCGTAGGTGGCGAGGAGCGCCTGGGCCTCGATCGGGTCGCCCAGGGAGGTGCCGGTTCCGTGTGCCTCGACGACGTCGACGTCGGCCGTCGCGAGCCCGGCGCTGGCGAGGGCCTGGCGGATCACGCGCTGCTGGGACGGCCCGTTGGGTGCGGTGAGCCCGTTGGAGGCGCCGTCCTGGTTGATGGCTGAGCCGCGTACGACGGCCAGCACCTCGTGCCCGTTGCGGCGCGCGTCGGAGAGGCGCTCCAGGGCGATCACGCCGACGCCCTCGGACCAGCCGACCCCGTCCGCCCGGTCGGAGAACGCCTTGCAGCGCCCGTCCGGGGCGAGGCCGCGCTGGCGGGAGAACTCGATCAGCGAGGTCGGGGTGGACATCACGGTGACGCCGCCGGCCAGGGCGAGCGTGCACTCTCCGGCGCGCAGGGCCTGCATGGCCCAGTGCATGGCGACGAGCGAGGACGAGCACGCGGTGTCGACGGTGACGGCCGGGCCCTCCAGGCCGAGCGTGTAGGAGACGCGGCCGGAGGCGATGCTCGGCGAGGTGCCGCTGCCCTGGAGGCCCTCGAAGCGGCCGCCCGCGAGCAGCGCGGAGTAGTCGTTGTACATCACGCCGGCGAACACGCCGGTGCGGCTGCCGCGCAGCGACACCGGGTCGATCCCGGCCCGCTCGACTGCCTCCCAGCAGGCCTCCAGCAGCAGGCGCTGCTGGGCGTCGGTGGCCAGCGCCTCGCGCGGGCTCATGCCGAAGAAGCCCGGATCGAAGTCGGCGGCCTCGTGCAGGAAGCCGCCGAAGCGGGTGTAGCTGGTGCCGAGGTGGTCCGGGTCCGGGTGGTAGAGCGACTCGACGTCCCAGCCGCGGTCGGTTGGCAGGCCGGAGATCGCGTCGGTGCCCTCGCGCAGCAGGCGCCACAGGTCCTCGGGCGAGGCGACGCCGCCCGGATAGCGGCAGCTCATGCCGACGATGACGATCGGGTCGTCGTCGGCCGCCGCGCGCACGGGGGCCGCGCCGGCGGGCGCCTGGGCACCCGTCAGGCCGTCCAGAACGTGCCCGGCGAGGGCGGTGACGGTCGGGTAGTCGAAGACGACGGTCGCGGAGATGCGCAGGCCGGTGGCGGCGCTCAGACGGTTGCGCAGCTCGACGGCGGTGAGCGAGTCGAAGCCGAGGTTCTGGAACGGACGGTGCGGGTCGACCTCGGACGCGTCGGCGTGCCGCAGCACGGCCGCCACCTGGGCACGGACCAGGTCGACGACGGCCGCGGTGCGGGCGCGCTCGTCCAGCCCGGCGAGCCGGCGGGTGAGGGCACCGGCCGCCTCGGTGGCGGTCACGGCGGCGCGCCGCGCGGGGGTGCGGATCAGGCCGCGCAGGAGCGGCGGCACCTCGCCCCGGGCGCGCAGCGCCGGGAGGTCGAGGCGGACGGGCAGCAGGACGGCCTCGGGGCGGGCGAGGGCGGCGTCGAACAGCGCGGTGCCGTCGGCCTCGGAGAGCGCAGGGGTGCCGAGCCGGGCGAGCCGGTCGAGGTCGGCGTCGGTGAGTTCTCCGGTCATTCCGCCGACGGGGGCCCAGGGACCCCAGCCGAGCGAGAGTCCGGGCAGTCCGGCGGCGCGGCGGGTGCGCACGAGCGCGTCCGCGAAGGCGTTGCCCGCGGCGTAGTTGGCCTGCCCGGCCGCGCCGACGGTGCCGGAGAAGGACGAGAAGACGACGAACGCGGCGAGGTCGAGGGCCTGGGTGGCCTCGTGGAGGTGCCACAGGGCGTCGGCCTTGGGCCGCAGTACGGCGGCGAGCCGCTCGGGGGTGAGCCGCTCGACGACGCCGTCGTCGAGCACGCCGGCGGCGTGCACCACGGCGGTCAGCGGGTGTCCGGCGGGCACGCCCGCGATCAGGCGCTCGACGGCGGCGCGGTCGGTGAGGTCGCACGCCTCGACGGCGACCTCGGCGCCCGCCTCGGTGAGCCGCGCGGCCAGGTCGGCGGCGCCTTCGGCCGCGGCTCCTCGGCGGCTCGCGAGCACGAGGCGACGGACGCCGTGCTCGGCCACCAGGTGCCGGGCGAGGACGGCGCCGAGGCCGCCGGTGCCGCCGGTGATCAGGACGGTCCCGTCCGGGCTCCACGCGGCGCCGGTCTCGGCCACCGCGCCCGCGCGGGCCAGCCGGGCCGCGAGCACGGCGCCGCCGCGCACGGCCAGCTGCGGCTCGTCGCCGCCGAGGGCGCGCTCGGGCAGCGGCCCGCCGGCCGGGTCCAGGTCGACCAGGCCGAACCGGCCCGGGTGCTCGGCCTGCGCGGAGCGCACCAGGCCCCACACGGCGGCCGCGGCCGGGTCGGTGACCTCCTCGTCCGCCGTGGTGGCGACGGCGCCCCGGGTCACGAAGACCAGCCGGCCGAACGCGTCCTCGGCGAGCCACTGCTGGAGCCGGGCCAGGGCCAGGGCCGTCAGCGCGTGGGCCGAGCCGACCGGGTCGGCCGGATCTCCCGCGAGCGGCACGAGCACCACCTCGGCCGGGGCCTCGCCCGCCGCCGGCAGCACGCCGAGGCCGAGCGGGTCCGCCTCCGGGACGGCCACCGCGGCGGGCACCTGCGCGCCGCCGCGCGGCCGGGACCAGCGCAGCTCGAACATCGCGTCCCGGACCGGCCCGGCGCCCGCACCGGCCGGCGCCGGGAGCGCCCGCAGCAACAGCGAGCCGACCGAGACGACCGGGCCGCCCGCCGCGTCGGCGACCTCGACGGCGACCGAGTCGTCCCCGGTCGCGGACAGCCGCACCCGCACCACCGACGCGCCCGTGGCATGCAGGCTGACGTCCTGCCAGGAGAACGGCACCCCGCCGAGCCCGAGGAACGCCGTCGCGTGCAGCGCCGCGTCCAGCAGCGCCGGGTGGATGCCGAACGCGCTCGCCTCGCCGCTCGCGCCCTCGTCCAGCGCGACCTCGGCGAACACCTCCCCGCCGCGCCGCCAGGCCGCGCGCAGCCCGCGGAACGCCGGGCCGTAGCAAAAGCCCGCACCGGCGAGGCGCTCGTCCAGGCCGTCCAGGTCGAGCGCCTCGGCGCCGGCCGGCGGCCACTGCGTGAACTCCCCGCCGACGGACCGGTGTTCGCCGGCCGAGTCACCCGACGCGAGGAAGCCGTCGGCGTGCTGCGTCCACGGGGCGTCCTCGTCGCCCTCGGGACGGGCGTAGACGCCGACGGTGCGCCGCCCGCTCGCGTCGGCCCGCCCGGCCCACACCTGCACCTGCACGCCGCCCTGCTCGGGCAGCGGCAGCGGCGCGGTGAGCGTCAGCTCCTCGACGCGCTCGCAGCCGACCTCGTCGCCCGCGCGCACGGCGAGCTCCAGGAAGGCCGTGCCGGGCAGCAGGACGGTGCCGTCGACGGCGTGGTCGGCCAGCCACGGGTGGGTGCGCAGCGAGAGCCGGCCGGTCAGCAGCAGGCCGTCGGTGTCGGCGAGCGAGACGGCGGCGGCGAGCAGCGGGTGGTTGGCCGAGCCGAGCCCGGCGGCGCGGACTTCGCCGGTGCGCGAGAGCGCGCTCTTCGGCCAGTAGCGCTTGTGCTGGAAGGCGTAGGTGGGCAGGTCGGCGCGGCGGGCGCCGGTGCCCTCGAAGTAGGCGTCCCAGCGCACCGGGACACCGCGCACGTGCAGGCCGGCGAGGGCCTCGGTGAGCGCCTCGGTCTCGTCGCGGCCGGGGCGCAGCGCGGCGAGGGCGCTGCGACCTTCGCCGGCCGGCTCGTCGAGGGCGCCCTGGGCGAGCGCGGCGAGGGCACCGTCCGGGCCGAGTTCGAGGAACAGGGTGGCGCCGTGGCCGCCGAGCCAGCCGGCAGCGTCGGCGAAGCGGACGGCCCGGCGGGCCTGGTCGGCCCAGTAGCCGGCGGAGGTGAGCTGCTCGACGGTGGCGAGGGTGCCGGTGA
The DNA here is from genome assembly GCF_049543595.1 of Kitasatospora sp. NPDC094028. NCBI lineage: Bacteria > Bacillati > Actinomycetota > Actinomycetes > Kitasatosporales > Streptomycetaceae > Kitasatospora > Kitasatospora sp. NPDC094028. The sequence goes on from NZ_JBMVFA010000013.1 coordinate 27,170, forward strand.
GCGTCGAGACGACCGGGATCGCGGGCGCCTGCGGGTTCAGCCCGGCGACGACGGCGCGGAACTCGTCGAGCATCGGGTCCATGAGCGGCGAGTGGAAGGCGTGCGAGACGCGCAACCGCCGCACCTTGCGGCCCAGTTCGGCGAAGTGCGCACCGACCGCCTCGGCCGCCGCGGTCTCGCCCGCGACGACCACGTTCTGCGGCCCGTTGACGGCGGCCAGCGACACGCCGTCGCCGAGCAGCGGGAGGACCTCGTCCTCGCTCGCCTGCACCGCGACCATGGCACCGCCGGCCGGCAGGGCCTGCATCAGGCGGGCCCTGGCGGCGACCAGGACGCACGCGTCGGCGAGGGTGAACACCCCGGCGACGTGCGCGGCGGCGATCTCGCCGACGGAGTGGCCGGCCAGGAAGTCCGGGCGCACGCCCCAGGACTCCAGCAGCCGGTACAGCGCGACCTCGACGGCGAACAGCGCGGGCTGGGCACAGCCCGTGCGGTTCAGCGCCTCTTCGTCGAAGCCCCAGATCACGTCGCGCAGCGGCGCGCCCGGCCGGCCGTCGAGCTGGACGTCGAGCCGGGCGAGCACCTCGTCCAGCGCGGCGGCGAACACCGGGAAGCGGGCGGCCAGTTCGCGGCCCATGCCGAGGCGCTGCGAGCCCTGGCCGGCGAACAGGAAGGCGAGCTTCCCGCGCCCCTGGGTGGTGCCCAGGACGGCCCGGCCGTCGCCCTCGCCGTCCGCGAGCGCCGTGAGCGCCGCGACGGCCTCGGCGCGGCCGGCCGCGGTGACGACGGCGCGGTGCTCCAGGGCGGCGCGGGTGGTGGCGAGCGAGTGGGCGAGGTCGGCGTCGGAGCCCTCGGCGTCCGCCGCCAGGAATGCGACCAGCCGCTGGGCCTGGGCGCGCAGCGCCTCGGGGGTACGGCCGGAGACCAGCCAGGGCAGCACCCCGGCCTCGACGGCCTCGGACGCGGGCGCCTCCTCCGCGGCCGGAGCCTCCTCGATGATGGCGTGCGCGTTGGTGCCGCTGAGGCCGAAGGACGAGACGCCCGCCCGGCGCGGCTCGGCGCCCTGCGGCCACGGCGTCGCCTCGGTCAGCAGCCGGACTGCGCCGGACTCCCAGTCGACGTGGGTCGACGGCTCGTCCACGTGCAGGGTGCGGGGCAGCAACTCGTGCCGCAGCGCCAGCACCGTCTTGACCACCCCGGCCATGCCCGCCGCGGCCTGGGTGTGGCTCAGGTTCGACTTCACCGAGCCGAGCAGCAGCGGGCGCTGCGGGTCCCGCCCGCGCCCGTAGGTGGCCAGCAGCGCCTGGGCCTCGACCGGGTCGCCGAGGACGGTGCCGGTGCCGTGGGCCTCGACCGCGTCCACCTGGTCGGCGGAGAGCCGCGCGTTGCGCAGCGCCTGCTCGATGACGCGCTGCTGGGACGGCCCGTTGGGCGCGGTGAGCCCGTTGGAGGCGCCGTCCTGGTTGACGGCGGTGCCGCGCACGACGGCCAGCACCCGGTGCCCGTTGCGCCGGGCCACCGACAGCCGCTCCAGGACGAGCACGCCGACGCCCTCGGCCCATCCGGTGCCGTCCGCGGCGTCGGCGAAGGAGCGGCAGCGGCCGTCCGAGGCCAGGCCGCCCTGGCGGCCGAACTCCACGAAGGTGGTGGGGGTCGACATGACGGTGACGCCCGCGGCGAGCGCCATGCCGCACTCCCCCGCGCGCAGCGACTGCGCGGCCAGGTGGAGCGCGACGAGCGACGACGAACACGCGGTGTCGACGGTGACGGCCGGGCCGACGGCGCCGAGGACGTAGGAGAGGCGGCCGGAGATCACGCTGGTCGCGTTACCCGTCAGCACGAAGCCCTGGACGTCGTCGTCCGGCCCGGTGCGGTAGTCCTGCGGCATCGCGCCGACGAAGACGCCGGTGCGAGTGCCGCGGATGCTGCTCGGGTCGATGCCCGCCCGCTCGATGGCCTCCCAGGACACCTCCAGCAGGACGCGCTGCTGTGGGTCCATGGACAGCGCCTCACGCGGCGAGATGCCGAAGAAGCCCGGGTCGAAGTCGGCGGCGCCCTGCAGGAACCCGCCCCGGACGTCGACCGGCCCGGCCGCCGGGTCGAGCTCCCAGCCGCGGTCGGCGGGCAGGCCGGTGATGCCGTCCTCGCCGGCGACGAGCATCGCCCAGAGGTCCTCGGGAGACGCGACCCCTCCCGGGAAGCGGCAGCTCATCCCCACGATGGCGATCGGCTCCCGGGCGGCCGCCTCCAGTTCGTCCACCCGCTGCCGGGAGCGCTGGAGGTCCGCGCTGGCCCGCTTGAGGTAGTCCCGGAGCTTCTGTTCCTTGTCCATCATCGACGCAACCCATCTGGAAGACCGGCGAACGGCAGGGATCCGCTTGAGGACGGCTCGCGTGCCCGGCACGCGCGGCGCTCGCATTCCCGCACTCCAGCGCCCAGTCTCGATCGGGGCCGCGCCGAATTTCCCTAGGGTCTGTCGATCACGTCCGAACGGGTCCCGGACTCTAGGGAATTGCCGGGCCGTTCGGCTGGATCGTCAGTTGCGCGAGCCGTGGGTGCGGCCCGACCGGGCCGAGCGCCCCGACGTCGACGAGGATCATCGCCATGCCCGAACCCTTCCCGCACGGCACCGCACCGAGAGTGCCGCTGCCCTCCACCGAGGGCACCGCGGACCCGGTCGCGGCCGAGCTCAGCGAGCTCGACGAGCAGCTGATCGCCCAGCTGGTCCACCGCATCCGCCTGGCCCGCGGCCACCAGCTCAGGCGCCGCGCCGCGGGATTGCCGACCACCAGCCTCGCGCAGGAGAACGCGATGCTGCGCCGCTACGCCGCCCGGCTCGGCGGCCAGGGCGCCGGGATCGCGCTGGCGATCCTGGAGCTCTCCCGGCCGCCGAGCGGGCGGGCCGTCGAACAACGGTAGGGCGGTGGGGACGCGAGATCCCCACCGCCCTTCCACTGTTCCCGGCCGGTGTCACCAGCGGGCACCGGCCAGCACCTCGTCGTAGTCGCGGGCCACGCGCGCCTGTTCCAGGTCGGACTCGACCATCATCCGCATGAGTTCGGGGAAGTCGACCTCCGGCTCCCAGCCCAGCTTCTCCCTCGCGTTGCCGGCGTCGGCACAGAGCGTCTCCACCTCGGCGGGCCGCACGAGCCCTGGATCGACCTCGACGTAGCGCTCCCAGTCGAGCCCGACACACTCGAAGGCGATCCGGGCCGCGTCCCGCACCGAGTGCATCCGCCCGGTGCCGATGACGTAGTCGCCCGGCTCGTCCTGCTGGAGCATCAGGTGCATCGCCCGGACGTAGTCCCCGGCGAAGCCCCAGTCTCGGACGGCGTCGAGGTTGCCGAGCAGCAGCCGGTCTTGCAGGCCGAGCTTGATCTGCGCGACCGCGAGGGAGATCTTCCTGGTCACGAACTCGGCCCCGCGGCGCGGCGACTCGTGGTTGAACAGGATCCCCGAGACACCGTACATCCCGTAGGACTCGCGGTAGTTGCGGGTGATGTAGTGACCGTAGGTCTTCACCACTCCGTACGGGCTGCGGGGGTGGAAGGTGGTCCGCTCGTTCTGCGGGGTCTCCGCCACCATGCCGAACATCTCGGAGCTGGAGGCCTGGTAGAACCGGATCCGCCCGGGGCCGCCGGCGGCACCGGCCGGCTTGTTGATGCCGCTGACCATCCGGATCGCCTCCAGCACCCGCAGCACGCCGGTGCCGTTGACCTCGGTGACGAGTTCCGGCTGCCGCCAGGACATCGGCACGAAGGAGATCGCCCCGAGGTTGTACACCTCGTCCGGCTGGATGGTGTCGACCGCCGACACCAGACTGCTCTGGTCCATCAGGTCGCCGTCGACGAACCGCAGGTCCGGGATCAGCCGGCTGACCCGGTCCTTCCGCGGGTTGGCCTGCCCCCTGGTGAGGCCCCAGACCTGGTATCCCAGGGAGATCAGGTGCTCGGCCAGGTAAGACCCGTCCTGGCCGGTCACCCCGGTGATCAGTGCACGCTTGGACATCCGTTCCCCTTCAGCCACTGCTCGCGGACCGCTCTCGGCACAGCCAGCGAACCACCTACGCGGCTAAGGAATTTGCGAGACTTCCCGCAAGCGGCTGTTCATCGCCACCTCGTACATCACGGCGGACGCCGCCGAGTACCTCGGGCTTCCTCGTGACCGCACGGTCATCATGGGTGCGCACATCGAGGTGTAGGCGCGTCTTCTGCGGTCCACCGGGAGACCGCACCGAGGTCCGGTGCGGTTCAGGGCATGGCTCGAAGTCCGGGGCAGGCGGCTGGAGCACCCTTCAGCGACGACCGGGGCCCGGGGGAAGGCGACGGCCGGGGTCAGCCTTGTGCGGGGTGGGTGAGGGTGTGCCAGGCGGTGTAGCCGCCGAGGAGGTCGGAGACGTCGGGGTGGCCGTGGTGGCGGAGCAGGCTGGCGGCGATGGAGGAACGGTGGCCGCCGGCGCAGTGGACGACGAGGGGTCGGTCGGTGGGGATCTCGCCCTGGCGGGTGGGGAGTTCGGCCAGGGGGATGTGCAGGGAGCCGTCGACGGAGCCTGCTTCGCGTTCGCCGCAGGTGCGGACGTCCAGGACGGTGGGGGGCTGCTCGCCGGCGAGGGCGGTGCGGAGCTGGTCGGCGGTGAGGCGGCTGGCGGGGGTGAGGTGGTCGGCGAGGGCGGGCAGGGCGCCCGCGGGGTCGCGCAGGTAGCCGGCGATGCGGTCGAAGCCGATGCGGGCGAGGCGGGTGACGACCTCGTCCTCGCGGTCCTGCGGGGCGATGATCGCGAGGGCGCTGTCGGGGGTGAGGACGGTGCCGGCCTGTTCGGCGAAGCGGCCGTCGACGGGGACGTTGACGGCGCCGCGCAGGTGTCCCGCGCCGAAGTCCTCGGGGCTGCGGGCGTCGAGGACGACGGCGCCTGCGGCGCGAGCCTCCCGGAGGCCTTCGGGGCACAGCGGACGGGCGGGGTTGGTGCGGTCGAGCAGCGGGCGGTCCTGCCGGTTGAGGGCGGCGTCGTGGCCGAAGTAGGCGGGGGCGGCGGTCTGGCCGGTGGTGACGATGCGGACGAAGGTGTCCTGGTCCATGGGCTGGCAGGCGTAGTTGGTCCGGCGCTGGGCACCGATCGTGGAGCGCTTCTCGGTGGAGAGGTTCTTGCCGCAGGCCGAGCCGGCGCCGTGGGCGGGGAAGACCAGCGTCTCGTCGGGCAGGCCCATCAGCTTGCGGTGGACGCTGTCGTAGAGCATGACGCCGAGTTCGGCGGCGGTGACGCCCACCGAGGCGAGCAGGTCGGGGCGGCCGACGTCGCCGATGAACAGGGCGTCGCCGGTGAGGACGCCGTACGGGACGGTGTCGTCGGGCTGCTCGAAGACCAGGACGCTGATCGACTCCGGGGTGTGCCCGGGGGTCTCCAGGATCTGCAGGGTGACGTCGCCGAGTTCGATCCGCTCGCCGTCCGCAAGCTGGCGGATGGGGTACTCGGTCTCGGCGCGGCGGCCGTAGCCGATCCAGGCGCCGGTGCGGTCGGCCAGTTCGAGGTGGCCGGCCAGGAAGTCCGCGTGGAAGTGGGTGTTGATCACACCGACGACGGTCAGGCCGTGCGCTTCGGCGTCCGCCAGGTACTCGTCGACGTCGCGGCGCGGGTCGACGACGACGGCGCGGCCGGTGCGCTCGTCGGCGATCAGGTACGAGGCCTGGGAGAGGCAGTCGAGGTAGAACTGGGCGAAGTACACGGGGAGTCCTCCTGGGCGGCGCCGGGCGCCGCGGTGGTGTGATGATGCTCGAACCGATACCCCCCTCGGTATATTCGCCAGCATAGGGCACCGAGGTCAAATACGGGTGGGGGTATCCAGAACGATTTTCGATAATACCCCCTGGGGTACTATGGTGGGCGTCGAGGGGGAACCGGCGGCCGCCGACCGAACAGGTACGGGCGGAGCCGGGCAGACACCCGCGTGCGCCGCCGAGCCGCCGAGCCGCACCAGGCCGCCGCTCCACCGAGCCGCCACGCGCCGACCCCGACGCGCCGGACCATCGCCGTCCGGCCCATCCCGCACCACGGAGAAGCCATGCCCCAGCACCCGCCCACCCCCGGGCAGACCACCCCCGACCACGCGCACCAGCTGGCCCGCAGCGGCACCGCCGTGCTGCTCGACGTCCGCGAGGCCGACGAGTTCGCCGCCGGTCACGCGCCCGGCGCGCTCCACCTGCCGCTCATCGGCCTCGTCGCCGGCGCGGCACTGCCGCCCGAGACGGCCGGCCGCACCGTGCTCGCCCTCTGCCACTCCGGCAACCGCTCCCAGCGAGCGGCCGAGCTGCTCGCCGCGCGCGGCGTCGAGGTGCTGAACGTGACCGGCGGCATGTCCGCCTGGGCGCGGGCGGGCCTGCCCGTCAACGCCTCGCGCGGCGGCGCCGGGCGCGTGATATGACCGCGCTGCTGCTGGCGCTGGCCGCCGGGGCCGTGGTCGGCCTCGCGCTCGGCGGGCTCGGCGGCGGCGGCAGCATGCTGGCCGTCCCCGCCCTGGTCTACCTGCTCGGCTTCAGCCCCGCGCTGGCCACCACCGCGAGCCTGGTGATCGTCGCCGCGACCTCGCTCACCGCCCTGCTCGCGCACGCCCGGGCCGGCCGGGTCCGCTGGCGCACCGGCGCGCTGTTCGCCGCCGCCGGACTGCCCGCCGCCGCGGCCACCGGGGCACTCTCCGTCCACCTGCCGGGCGCGCTGCTGACCGGCGCGTTCGCCGTCCTGGCGGCGCTGGCGGCCTGGCGGATGCTGCGGCCGCCGAGAGCGGGCCTGCCGGAACGTTCCGCCGCCGGCCCGAACACGGGCACCGCCGCCGGCACCGGTCCCGCCACGGCGGCGGGCGCCGGGCTCGGCGCCGTCACCGGACTGCTCGGCGTCGGCGGCGGCTTCCTCGCCGTCCCCGCGCTCGTCTCCGTCCTCGCCTTCACCATGGCCGAGGCGGTCGGCACCAGCCTGCTGGTGATCACCGCCAACTCACTCGCCGCCCTGCTCCCCCGCCTCGGCTCCGCCGGGGCCATCGACTGGGCCGTCGCCGCCCCCTTCACCGGCGCCGCCGTCCTCGGCGCCTGGGACGGCAAACGACTCGCCGACCGGCTCAGCGGACGCACCCTGCAGCGGGCCTTCGCCGTCGCGCTGCTCGCCGTCGCCGCCCTGATGCTCCTCACCACGCTCGCCTGACCCCCCACCTCCGGAAGGACTCCCCCCATGACCACGCCGCTGACCGTCGAGCAGCTCCGCCCCCGGCTCGGGCAGCTCGCCCTCATCGACGTCCGCTCCCCCGGCGAGTACGCCGCCGGCCACATCCCCGGCGCGCTGAACGTCCCGCTCGACCAGCTCGACCGCGCCCTGCCCGCCCTGCGCCAGGCCGCCGACCGGGGCGAACTCGCCCTCGTCTGCGCCTCCGGGCTCCGCGCCGCCACCGCGTGCCGGCGGCTCTCGGAAGCCGGGATCGCCACCCTCGTCCTCACCGGCGGCACCAACGCCTGGGCCGCCGACGGCCACCCGCTGAACCGCCCGGACGGCGCCCGCGCGGTCTGGGCGATGGACCGCCAGGTCCGCTTCGCGGCCGGCTCCCTCGTCCTGATCAGCCTGCTCGTCGCTCTCGCCCTGCCCGGCGTCCGCTGGTTTGCGGCCGCGATCGGCACCGGACTGGTCCTCTCCGCCGTCACCAACACCTGCGCGCTGGGCCGGGCCCTCGGCAAGCTCCCCTTCAACCGCCCCCGCCCCGGCACCCCGACCCTCGACGACACCCTCAGCACCCTGGCCAACCCGCCGACACCCTGAGGCCCCGCGGGGCCCCGGCACGCCCGCTGACCTTCCAGGACCACGCGCCGACGGCCCGCTGGCCGAGCGGGCCGGAGCGCCCGGGCACGTCACCGGGGTGCGGCCTCCTCCACCGTGACGGACACGGTCGGCCAGAGCTGCCGGAGGTCGGCGAAGAAGCGCTCCGCGTCGACGGACGTCTCCGGGGGGTGGACGCCGGGCGTGGGCGCGGTGCCGTCGAGGAGTTGGGCGGCGCCGACTGCGGCGGGGACGCCGGTGCACTCGGCCATGTCGGCGAGCATCTCGTCGGCGCCGGTCAGGCGGTCCAGGACGGTCAGCCGGCGGCCGGAGCGGGTGCCGGTAGCGGCGGCGAAGAAGCCCGGGAGGGTGCCCGGGCCGTGGAGGCGGGCGGCGCAGACGGCGGCCCGGAGGGTGCGGCGCAGGGTGGGCCGGTCGAGGTCGGCGGCGGCGGTCTCGTTGGTCAGCCGCCCGGCGTCGAGGTCGCGGCGCAGCACGTCGAGGTACGCCGCGGTGGACGAGGTCGCCGAGGGGTACCGCCGGCTCGCCGAGGTCGCCGCCGACAAGCTCACCCGGCTCACCGAGGGCGGCCTCGGGGACACCGAACTCCTCACCATCGCCGTCGAGTTGGCCGCCGCCCTCACCGCGGCGGCGGACCCCGACCCGCTGCTCCCCCCGGAGCTGCTGCCGCTGCCCTGGCCCGGCGCCGCCGCCCGCGAGCTGGTCGCCCGCTGCTGGGCCCTGCTGCTCGCCGACCCCAGGCCGGGTGAGCCGCTGCTGTTCGCCGCCTACGCGGACGTGGTCGCGGCGGTCGCGGGCTGACCCCCGACAGGGTCTGCCACCGCGGCCCCGACCCCGACAAGGTCTGTCGCCGCATCCCCTGCCAGTCCCCGGGCGCCCCGCCGGTGGGTCGACCGTGCCCGTTGTCGGCGGGTGGTGGCAGGCTGGGGGCATGTGCGGCCGTTTCGTCTCCACCACCACGCCCCAGGACCTCGTCTCGCTGCTCGGCGAGCTGCGCTGGGACCCGGCCGAGGCCCTGGCCCCGAGCTGGAACGTCGCACCGACCGACCCGGTGCCGGCCGTGCTGGAGCGGGTCGACCGGGAGACCGGCGAGCTGCTGCGCGGGCTGCGGCCGCTGCGCTGGGGGCTCGTGCCGTCCTGGTCGAAGGACCCCTCCGGGGCGGCCCGGATGATCAACGCGCGCTCGGAGACGGTCGACACCAAGCCGGCCTTCCGCAAGGCCTTCACCGCCCGCCGCTGCGTGGTGCCCGCGGACGGCTACTTCGAGTGGCGCGAGGTGCCGGCCGAGGCCGGCCGGAAGAAGTACAAGCAGCCGTACTTCCTCAGCACCGGCGGCGTGCTGCTGATGGCCGGCCTGTACGAGTTCTGGCGCGACGCGAGCCGGCCCGAGGACGACCCGCTGGCCTGGCTCGCCACCACCACGATCATCACCACGGACGCCACCGACAGCGCCGGCCGGGTGCACGACCGGATGCCGCTCACCATCGCCCCGGACGACCTGGACGTCTGGCTCTCCCCGGCCCACACCGACTCCGCCGAGCTGCACCACCTGCTGCGCCGCCCGGCGGACGGCGCGCTGCGGGTGCGGGCCGTCTCGACCGCCGTCAACAGCGTCCGCAACAACGGGCCCGAGCTCCTCGACTCCGCACCGGACCCGCTGGGCCTCGCGGACTGACGGACCGGCCCGGCCGCCGGTACGGGCAGCCGGGCCGGTCGGCCGGTCGGTCCGGGCGGTCGGGCCCGGCAGCCGGGCCGGTCGGTCCGCGAGTCGGTCCGTCAGCGCTGGCGGATGGTGTGGAACCCGCAGACCGGGTTGCAGAGCGTGACGATGCCGCTGTACCGGTAGGTGGTCCGCCCCCGGGTGATGCTGTGCACGGTCAGCTTCTCCCGCAGGGTCGGCTGGTGGCAGCGCGGGCAGGCGGCCGGGACGGCCGTGCCCCACGGACGCTTCGGGTCCAGCTTGTTGAAGGCGAAGACCATGGAGACGACCATGACGCCCGCCGCGCCGAACCCGACGTACCGCCAGATCTCCTTCGAGGACTCCCGGCGGTCGATCATCTCCGAGTAGGAGAAGGTCCCGCCGCCCCCGCGGTTGGAGATGATCTGGCACATGCTCCTGTGCGTCATGGTGTGGCCGTCGCAGTCCGGCGGGGTGTCCGGATCCGCCTTCCCGAGCACCAGCGCCGCGAACAGGCCGGCCGCGGCGAGCAGCCCCAGCACCACCATCGTGCTGGTCCGGCTGCGGCCGGTGTGCAGCCGCTCCCGCTCCTTGATCGCCGTGTCCATCACGGCCTGAGCCATGTTTCCGTCTGCCGCGTTGACCGCCATCGCGCTCTCCCCCGTCGTGGTGCGTTCTCGTCGTGACGTGCTGCTACTGCGTCCAGCCGCCGAATGCTCCCATCTGGCTGCGGAGTTGACAAGAAATGGTCATATGCCAGGCCCGGCCCACCGGATATCACGGGATTTCACCCCACTTGTCCGGCTGCTTTCCGGCTACCCCCGCACCTTCTCCCGCACCATCTCCCGCGCCGTCTCCCGCGCGTCGCCCCCGGCTACTCGCCCGGGTCGACCGACCCCAGGTAGGCCGCCGCTCCCGCCGGGTCGAGGAACCACTCCCCCAGGTCGGCCGGCCGGTCGAAGCCGTTGGCGAACCGGTCCGCCACGGCGGGCAGGCGGGCGGCCGCGCCGAGCACCGCCAGGGCGTGCGGGGGCGGCGGCGCGAGCATCGCGTTGGTCCACGCGGTGGCCGGCCGGGCGGCGCTGTGCCAGAAGCGGTCGAACGCGGCCTGCATGAAGTCGCGGTCGAAGGGCTTGTCCCCGTGCGCGAGGATCGCCTCCAGGTACCCGGCCGCGCACTTGGCGGCGTTGTTCGCCCCCTGCCCGGCGATCGGGTCGTTGCCGACCACGGCATCCGCGACGCCCAGCACCACTCCCCCGCCGGGCAGTTCGCCGACCGGACGGCGCACGGTCGGGGTGAAGCGGCCGGCCAGGGTGGCGCCGGCGTCGACGAGTTCGACGCCGCCCCGGGCGCGGTCGTACTCCCAGGGGGTGTGGGTCCGCATCAGCTCCAGGGTCACCCGCAGGTGTTCGGCCGGGCCGCGGAGCCCGTCGAAGGCATCCGCCGGGCCGCCGGGCAGGGCCTCCCAGAACAGGATGTCGCACGGCCCGGCCGCGGTCAGCGCGGGCATCACGAACAACTCCCCGATGCCGGGCAGCAGACAGCAGGACACCGCCGGGAACTCCCGCTCCGGGTGCGGCGCGAGCCCGTGCACGTAGCTGACCGCCAGGGCGCGCTGCGGCCGGTCGTACGGCGAGCGTTCCTCGTCGCGCTCGAAGACCGAGCCCAGGCCGCCCCGGCCCGTCGCGACCAGCACCAGGTCGTACGCGCCGGCCAGGTGCGCCACGTCCCCGGCGCCGACCGGCCCGATCACGACCCGGCCGCCGCGCTCGGCGAAGGCCTCCAGCCAGGCCGGCAGCTTGAGCCGCTGGTCGACGGACTGCGCGCGGGCGTTCAGCCGCCCGGTCCAGTCGAGCGCCCGTTCGCCGGCCGCCGGCCCGCCCACGGACACGCCGATGCCCCCGATCCGGGGCGCCTCGTCGGCCCAGTAGTCCAGGCCGAGGGCCCGTTCGGTGCGCAGCGCGGTGTCGAACATGCACTGGGTGGAGAGCACCCGGCCGGTGCGGACGGCCTCGGCGTCGCGGTCGGTCATCACCGTGACGTCGTAGCGGTGGGCCTGCAGCCCGAGGGCCAGCTGGAGGCCGGCCTGCCCGGCGCCGACGATCAGAACTCTGCGCATCGTCCCCGCTTCCTGCTTGTCCGTGCGTCCCGAGGGTCGCGGCCGCCCGGCCGCCCGTGGCCTGGATACCAGGCCGTGCCCGTCGCGTCCACGGGTGCGGCGGGTCTTCCGGCGCGCGGTCAGGATTCCGCGCCGGGGGCCCGCTCGGTGGCGCCGTCCTCGGGCGGGGCGGCGGTCGGGAAGATGACCGGGCTGAGCAGGTACGGCTCCCGGCCGGGGGCCGGCCGGTTGGCCAGCCGGGGCGCCAGGACGTTCATCAACTCGCCGCCCAGTTCGGCGAGTTCGTCCGGGCTGAGCCAGAAGGTGCCCTGCTTGTAGGACACGCCCTGGGTGAGCGGGTCGGCGCCCTCGCTGTCCAGGTAGGCGTTGAACTCCGCGATCAGGACGGCCATCGCGGCCGCGAAGCCCCGGCGGTGGTCGTCCGTGGTCATGGCGGCGGCGTCCACGGCGGGGCGCCCGGCGCGGAGCCGGTAGTGCCGTTCGACGGCGCCGCGCACCCGCTGTTCCCGCGCCACCTCCAGCACGCCGCCCTCGGCGAGCAGGGCGACGTGCCGGTAGACGGTCACCTTGGACACCCCGGTCAGCCGTTCGCACAGCTGGGCGGTGGTGAGCACCCGGCCCCCGGCGAGGGCGTGCACCACGCGCAGGCGCACCGGGTGGAGGAGCAGGTCGGCGTAGTCGAGGTCCATTGCTCCACGATTTCACATCGGATACCTTTATCAAAGATGAAAACGGTGGAGCCGGCGCCCGGGCCGCATGCCCGGGCGCGGGCGGAACGGGGAGGCACCATGCGCGAGCAGAGCGGGCGGCCGGTGGTCGTCAACGGGCGGACCGTCCACGTCGAGGAGTCCGGCCACGGCCCCGACCAGGTGCTGTTCGAGGCCGGCCAGGGCCTCGGCCGCACCTCCTGGGACGCCGTCCGGCCGCTGCTGGACGACCGGGCCCGGCTGGTCGCCTACGACCGGGCCGGCTTCGGACGCAGCCCGCGCGCCGACGCGCCGCTGCGGCTGGACGAGCTGGCGGCGGACCTGGTGGCACTGGCCGACGCCGTCGTGCCCGGCCGCTTCGTGCTGGTCGCGCACAGCATGGGCGGCCTGGTCGCCCGGCTCGCCGCCGAGCGGCTGGCACCCCGGCTGCGCGGCCTGCTGCTGGTCGACCCCACGCCGGAGACGGCGCCGTCGTACGACGCGGTCGACGCGCTCGCCCAGCGGGTCGACCGCACGCTCGCCGTCGCGCAGCCGCTGGTCCGCTTCCGACCGGTGGCCCGGCTGCTCAGCGGCAACGTCCGGAAGGTCTTCCCGCGCGACACCTACGCGGCCATGCTCGCCGAGGACTTCGTGCCGGCCGGGATCGCCCAGACCCGCCGTGAGTTCCGCGCCGTCGCCGAGGCCGTCCCACGGCTGCGCGCCCACCCGCCGACGCCCGCGGCCTGCCCGGCCGTACTGCTGTCCGCCGACCGACCGCGCCGCGGCGGCGAGCGCGGCCACCCGGCCCTGCAGGAGCACCAGCGGCGGCTGGCCGCGGCGATGCCGCACTGCCGCTACGAGCGGGTCGACGCGGGGCACTTCATCCAGGCCGAGCAGCCGGAGCTGGTCGCCGCCCGGGTCCGCGAACTCCTGGGCGGGGCGTGAGGGTCGGCTTTGGCAGGAGCCTCAGCGGTGCTGCTCGCGGTTCCAGCCGAGCACCAGGAGGGTCTGCGGGCGGCTGCGGACCAGGCCCCTCCTGGTGTGCAGCGACTGGAAGCCGCTCTTCTCCGCGACCCCGCGCCACGCGGTGTCCGTCTCGTCCACCTCCACCTTCAGGCAGGGCAGGTCGGCTTCGTTCCGGGCCCAGTGGCTGAGCAGCCGGACGGCCCGGGTGGCGAGGCCCTGGCGGCGCCGTTCGGGGAAGACCCGGCAGGTGAGCAGGGTGCAGGCGTGCAGCCGCCGCGCGAGTTCGACCAGCCCGACCGGTTCGTCGGTGACGGCGTCCGCGATCACCAGCGGCACGCGGCGGCCGACCTGCCGGGCCTCCCACTCCCGCACGTACCCGGCCGGCATGCCGTCGAACAACCGCTGCCGCGCCGGATCGCGGCCCGCCTCGACGGCCTCGGCGTCGGCGGCGCACTGCGGACGCAGGATCACCACGCCGTCGGTCAGGGGCTGTGCGGGGGCGATCAGGGGAAGCGGCGCGGGGATCATCCGGTGATCTTACGAGTGCACGGCCGGGGCCCCTCAGCCGGCGACCAGCCGGCGGCCGCTGATCTCGTCCGGCCGCACCCGCACCCAGCGGGGCCGGTCGCCGCCCGCCCAGGGGGCGGCGCCGGGCAGGCCGGAGAGGCGGCCCAGCTCCTCCGGGTCGTCGACGTAGTGCGCGGAGCCGAGGGCCAGGACGCTCCAGCCGCGCCCGAGGAGTTCGTCGATGCGGTCGACCTGGAAGGACAGCGCGGCGCCCTCGGCCGGGGCGGTGGCGGTGCTCTCGCCGGTGCGGTAGGCGAAACTGCCGTGGTCCACCACGTAGTTGACGGGGTAGACGACCGGCGCGGGCCGCACCGGCAGGGCGATCCGGCCGACGCCGTGGGCGCCCACCAGGTCCCAGCACTCGGGCTCGGTGAGGGTGAGCAGCCGGGGGCGCGGCCCGGGGCCGGACTGCCCGGGCGGGGCGTCCGGGCGTCCGGTGAGCAGTTCGTCGCGGCCGAGGCCGAGCGCGGCGGCGATCCGGACGAAGCCGCCGGGGTCGAAGGCGGGGCCGGCTTCGAGCAGGTGGGCGAGGTAGCGCGGGGCCATCGCGGCCTGATGCGCCAAGGAGTCCTCGCTGAGGTCGAGTTGGCGGCACCGGTCGGTGATCCGGCGGGCCACGGCGGCGGGGTCGGTGGTGTCGTTCACGGTGTCGGCTCCTCGACTGGCCGGGGGTGCCCCGGGTCGCGTCGCGGGGCGCGCGCGACCACCGCGGACGGGGTCGCCCGCGGTGGTCGCGTACGGACGGTGACCGGGCCGCCCCCATCCAAGCGCCCGACCCGCGACAAGTCGAGCAACGGGCGGGCGCCGTGGCGTGTCGGGATCGGACACGAACCGTCCCGCCGGCCGCCCGACCGTCCGTGACCGCCCTTGATCCACTCCGGGTGGACTGCGATCATCCGAGCTGACGAGATGATCTGACTGACGCTTCATCAACTGTGCGTCGGTCACGGGGAAGGGAACGAATCGTGATCGTCGTGACGGGAGCCACCGGTACGGTCGGCGCCAAGGTCGTCGAGGGGCTGCGCGAGCGCGGCGAGGCCGTCCGGGCCGTGGTGCGCCCCGGCTCGAAGGGACTCGCCGAGTGGGGCGACGCGGTCGAGCGGGCGGAGGCCGACTTCGCCGACGCGGCCGCGCTGGACGCCGCGCTCGCCGGGGCCGACACGGTCTACCTGCTGGTCGCCGTCCACCCGGAGATGGCCGCCCACGAGCGGAACGTGATCGACGCGGCCGTCCGCACCGGCCGCCGCCCGCGGATCGTGCTGCACGCGGCGGCCGGGGTCGAGCAGCGGCCCGAGGGCGTCCGCTTCGTCGGCGCGCACGTCGCCGGGCTGGACCACCTGCGGGCCTCCGGTCTGCCCTGGACGGTCATCGCGCCGAACGGCTTCCACCAGAACTTCCTCGGGATGGCCGGGGCCGTGCAGGCCGGGAGCCTGGCCGTGCCGGGCGGCGCCGGCGCGGTGTCGTACGTGGACGCCCGGGACGTCGCGGCGGCCGCCGTCGAGGTGCTGGCCGGCGCCGGGCACGAGGGCGCGGTCTACACCCTGACCGGCCCGGAGGCGCTCACCCACGGCGAGCTGGCCGAGCGCCTCGCCGCCGTCGCGGACCGCCCGGTGGCGTACACCGCCGTCCCGCCCGAGCAGGCGCTGGCCGGGATGCTGGCCGCGGGCTGGCAGCCGTGGCGGGCCGAGGGCATGGTCGAGCTGTACGGCCTGTACGCGGCCGGGCACGCCTCGGCGGTCAGCCCGGACGTGGCGCGGCTGACCGGCCGTCCGCCGCGCTCCTTCGCCGAGTTCGCCGCCGAGCACGCGGCCGTCTTCCGGGGCTGACGCCGGCCCGGCCGGCCTCACCCGCCGGCCTCACCCATCGGCCGGGCCCGCCGCCACGCGTGCGGCGGCGGGCTCCGCCGCGACGGCGCGGGCCAGCCGGTGCAGCGCCCGCTCGTCCTCGGACCCGGACTCGGCGGTGTACACCGCGATCACCAGGTCCGGGCGGTCGGCGACCTGCAGCGCCGCGCCGGCCAGCCGCAGCAGGCCGATCCCCGGGCAGGCGAGCAGCGTCGTCGTGTGCCCGTTCTCCAGCACCACCTGCTCGCCCCAGAGGCGACGGAACTCCGGGCTGTGCTCGCGCAGTTCGCGGATCTCCCGGGCCAGCGCCGCGTCCCGGGGCCACTTGGCGACCTCGCTGCGCAGGAAGCCCACCGCCTCCCGCGCCTTGGCCTCCCAGTCGACGTAGAGCTGCCGCGCGCGCGGATCCCCGAAGACCAGCCGGCCGACGGTGCGCTCCTCGGGCCGCAGCCGGGAGAAGTCGACGAACACCGCCGCGGCGAGCCGGTTCCAGGCGAGGATCGCGCCGCCCGGCCCGACCAGGTACGCGGGGGTCCGGGCCATCGAGTCCAGCACCGGCTGGAGGCCGGCCAGCCCCTCGGACGGGAGCCGGGGCTGCTCGGCGGCCTCCGGCCGGGCCAGGCTGCGCAGGTAGCGGCGCTCCCCCGGGCTGAGCCGCAGGGCGTCGGCGACCGCGTCCAGGACGGTGTCCGAGACCCGGGAGGCCTGCCCGCGCTCCAGCCGGGTGTAGTGCTCCACGCTCATCGCCGCGAGCCCGGCGACCTCCTCCCGGCGCAGGCCCCGCACTCTCCGCACGCCGTGGACCGGCAGCCCCACCTCGTCGGGGCGCAGCCGCGCACGCCGGGATACCAGGAAGTCGCGGAGAGCCGAGGGTAGGTCCATGCCGGCGATTGTCTCCGTACGGACAAGGGCCGTCCAGAGGCTCCGCCCATGCTCCGGCCCGCGCTGCCAGGGCACGCTCTGACCTCCCTCGCGGGCGTCGCCGTCCGGCATCCTCGTCCTACCGGCCCCACCCCAGAGGGGGCCGGGCCACCCTGCGGGGCCCACGGGGTAAACCGGGCCCTGCAGGGAACGGGGGACGGGGGGAAACGGGGGACGGGGGGAAACGGGGGACGGGGGAAACGGGGGACGGCAACGGGGGAACGCCGCGGCCCGCACCACCGGTGCGGGCCGCCGCCGTACGCCCGCGCGGGCCGGGCGCCCTGACGCGCGGTCACCGCCGCGAAGATCCGGCCGCACGGCCCTGTCCGTCCGGGCCGCCCGCGCGCATACTGGCCTGCGCGGCTCGCACCCCTCGCGACAGGGCCACTCCGGTCCCGGCCGGGCTGCGCCGCGTACGGGGGAGGCCGAACGACCATGGCAGCGCTCGTGATCGTCGTCGTACTGGTGCTGTTCCTGCTGGCCACCGGTGTCCGGGTGGTGCAGCAGTACGAGCGGGGCGTGGTGTTCCGGCTCGGCCGGGTGCGCGGGCAGGTCCGCGAGCCGGGGATGACCCTGCTGGTGCCGATCGTGGACCGGATGCGCAAGGTGAACGTCCAGGTCGTCACCATGCCGGTGCCGGCCCAGGAGGGCATCACCCGGGACAACGTCTCGGTGAGTGTGGACGCGGTGCTCTACTTCCGGGTCTCCGACCCGATCCGGGCCACCGTCGACGTCCAGAACTACCACTTCGCGATGCTGCAGGTCGCCCAGACCTCGCTGCGCTCGATCATCGGCAAGAGCGAGCTGGACGACCTGCTCTCCGGGCGCGAGAACCTGCACCAGGGCCTGGAGGTGATGCTGGAGAGCCCGGCCACCGGCTGGGGCGTGCACATCGACCGGGTCGAGATCAAGGACGTCAGCCTGCCGGACTCGATGAAGCGCTCGATGGCCCGTCAGGCGGAGGCCGACCGCGAGCGCCGGGCCCGGATCATCACCGCGGACGGCGAGTACCAGGCCGCCGCCAAGCTGGCCGAGGCGGCGACCAGGATGGAGCAGACCCCGGCGGCGATGCAACTGCGGCTGCTGCAGACGGTGGTGGAGGTGGCGGCGGAGCGGAACTCGACGCTGGTGCTGCCGTTCCCGGTGGAGCTGCTGCGCTTCTTCGAGGCCGGGGCCGACCGCGGCGCGGCGCCGGTCGCGCCCGTTCCCTCCCCCGTTCCGGCCTCCACTCCGGCCGAGGCGCGGACCGAGACCGCCTGACGCTATTCCCGGTGGGGCCATAGAACCGCTCTATGGCCCCATAGGCCGGCACCGACTACACCCCCGCCCGCGGGCCCGGTTTGCTGCACAGGTATAGTCCAGAGACCGTTGCGCCTGCCCGGAGGATCTTCCACCATGCACCGCCCGATCAGGGTCGCGATCGTCGGAGCCGGCCCTGCCGGCGTCTACGCCGCCGACGCCCTGCTGAAGTCCGACGCCGCCCAGACCCCCGGGGTCTCGATCGACATGTTCGAGCGGATGCCCGCGCCCTTCGGCCTGATCAGATACGGCGTCGCGCCCGACCACCCGCGGATCAAGGGCATCGTGACGGCCCTTCACCAGGTGATGGACAAGCCGCAGGTCCGCCTGTTTGGCAACG
This sequence comes from Kitasatospora sp. NPDC094028, assembly GCF_049543595.1. Taxonomy (NCBI): domain Bacteria; kingdom Bacillati; phylum Actinomycetota; class Actinomycetes; order Kitasatosporales; family Streptomycetaceae; genus Kitasatospora; species Kitasatospora sp. NPDC094028. The sequence continues at coordinate 45,400 of NZ_JBMVFA010000013.1, forward strand.
TCGATTACCCGAACGACCTCGCGCTGGACGACCTGCACCGGTTCTACGACGCCGTGGTCTTCTCCACCGGCGCGATGGCCGACCGCGCGCTCGGCATCCCCGGCATCGAGCTCGACGGCTCGTACGGCGCCGCCGACTTCGTGTCCTGGTACGACGGCCACCCGGACGTGCCGCGCACCTGGCCGTTGGAGGCCGAGAAGGTCGCCGTCCTCGGCGTCGGCAACGTCGCGCTGGACGTGGCCCGCATACTCGCCAAGACCGCCGACGAGCTGCTGCCCACCGAGATCCCGCCGAACGTGTACGACGGCCTCAAGGCCAACCGTGCCGTCGAGGTGCACGTCTTCGGCCGCCGGGGCCCGGCGCAGGCCAAGTTCAGCCCGATGGAGCTGCGCGAGCTGGACCACTCGCCGAACATCGAGGTCATCGTCAACCCCGAGGACATCGACTACGACGACGGTTCGATCGCCGAGCGCCGCGCCGTCAAGCACGTCGACCTGGTCGCCTCGACCATCGAGAACTGGGCGATCCGCGACGTCGGCGACCGCCCGCACCGGGTCTACCTGCACTTCTTCGAGTCCCCGACCGAGGTCCTGGGCGAGGACGGCAAGGTCGTCGGCCTGCGCACCGAGCGCACCGAGCTGGACGGCACCGGCAACGTCCGCGGCACCGGCCGGTTCACCGACTGGGACGTCCAGTCGGTCTACCGGGCGGTCGGCTACTACTCGGACGAACTGCCCAAGCTGCCCTTCGACGCGATCTCCGGCACCGTCCCGCACGAGGCCGGCCGCGTCCTGGACGGCGACGGCTCGCACCGCACCGCCACGTACGTGACCGGCTGGATCAAGCGCGGCCCGGTCGGCCTGATCGGCCACACCAAGGGCGACGCCAACGAGACCGTCGCCTGCCTGCTGGAGGACCACGGCGCGGGCCGGCTGCCCGGCGCCGTCGAGCCCGACCCGGCCGCGGTCGAGGAGCACCTGCGCGCCCAGGGCGTCCGCTACACCACCTGGGACGGCTGGAAGCAGCTCGACGCGCACGAGCGGGCCCTCGGCGCGGCCCAGGAGCGCGAGCGGGTCAAGGTCGTCGAGCGCGAGGACATGCTCCGCCACAGCGGGGCCTGAGCCCGACGCGCCGGGGGCCCGGCTCGTCCCTCCGTGGAGGGACGCGCCGGGCCCCCGGCCTGTCCGCGCCTTGTCCGCCGCGGTGGCCGGGCCGTCAGGGGCGGACGACGGGCAGCAGCACCTCGTCCACGATCGCCGCGGGGTCGATCCGCTCGGCGTCGCCGCCGCACATCTTGATCCGGTACAGCATCAGCGCCGGCACGACGTCCGTCACCAGCGGGGTCACCGATCCGGGCCGCACCTCGCCCCGGGCGGCGCCGCGCGCCAGCACCTCGCCTACCAGGTCGGTGGTCGGCTCCACGACCCGCTCCAGCACGATCGCCAGGAAGACGTGCGCCCGCTGGTGGTCCAGCTCGGACATGATCGCCCGCATGGCGGCGCCCACCTCGCTGCACATCGCGGCGCGCAGCCGGGCCACCACCTCCAGCAGGTCGCCGCGCAGGCTGCCGGTGTCGGGGGCCGGGCCGGCCTGCGGCAGGCTGGCGCGCAGCGCGTCCTGCACCAGCGCCTCCTTGCTCGACCAGCGGCGGTAGAGGGCGGCCTTGCCGGTCTGCGCGGCGGCGGCGACGCCCTCCATGGTCAGCCGGGCGTAGCCGTCGGTGGTGAGCTGCCGGACGACCGCCTCGAAGATGGCGCTCTCCAGCGCCTCGCCGCGCCGCCGCAGCGGGGCGGTGCTCGCCGGTCCGAGCGCGGTGCCGGTCTCTGCGGTCATGACTGCGCGCCTTCCTCGGGTCCCGTCCGTTCCATCCTCCCCCTCTGCCCCGGTTGCACCGGAGCACTCTCGATGTTAGTGAACGAACTCTCCCCGACCCAGTCACGGAACCCGTTTCGGCCGGGACCGGAGCGGGAGCGCCTCCGGGCCCGGGGCGGCCATTCGACCGGGCCCGGTCCGGTGGCCGGTCGGGGCGGCGCGGGTTTGCATGGGGTGACCGCGCCCCTGCGATCCGGAGGTCGAGCCGTGTACGAGATGTGGGCCGAGCACGACCCGGCGGTGTCCCCGCCGGCCGTGGTGTGGCACGTGATGGCGAAGGGCGACGCGAGCGCGTCGCTGTGCGGGCGGCTCCTCGAACCGTCCCAGCGGGTGGTGCCCGCGATGGACGGCGAGGCCCCGGCGGCGCCGGACCGCTACTGCGATCCCTGCCTGCTGACCGTCCGCGAGGCGCTGGCGAACACCGGGCACTGACCCGGGCGCCCGCGGCCGGTCTGTGGCCGGTCTGTGGCCGGTCAGCAGGCCGGTCAGCGGGCCGGTCAGTGGCCGCCGCGCGGCGGCTCGCAGCCGGTGCCGTCCGGGTAGCCCGCGTAGGACTCCACGGTGGTGCCGGTGCCGCTCATCGTGCCGCTCAGGCAGATCCGGCCGTCGCCGGCGGTGAAGGCGACGCCGTTGTCGCCGAGCTGCTGGACGTGCACCTGGGCCGCCGGGTAGCCGAGGCCGGTGAGCAGGCCGCGGGTGCCGTCCGGGGTGAAGTCGCGGCGCGCGCGCAGCGGTTCGAGCCCACCCCGGACCCGGTGGACGGCCGCCAGGCCGTCGCAGCGGCTCTGGCCGTGCAGCGGGATCGGCTCCCGGAAGCCGTGGTTCTCGGCGTAGTGGTCGGTGACGGGCGGCGTGGCCGGTTCCGAGGGGTCGGCGGTCCCGGTCCCGGTCCCCGTCCCGGTCCCGGTCGCGGTCGGCGTCGGCGTCGGCTTGCCGGGCGGGGTCGGGGTGGGGGTCTCGCCGGGGCACGGGAAGTCCGCCGGGATGCTCGGCGTGGCCGCGGTCGCGGTCCGGCTCGGCGTCTTCAGGGCGGTGGGCCCCGCCGCCTGACTGCCGCACCCCGCCACCAGCACGGCGAGCACGGCCACGGCCAGGGCCTTCGGGCGCCCCCGCCCGGATTCGTTCGTCCTCATCCCGTGATCATGGCGCGGTGCCGGGCCGGGCGTCATGAGTATCCGTACTCAGCCGCCCGGAACCGCCGGTCGCGCCGTCAGCGGCCGAGGGCGCGGGCGATGGGGAGGGTGTCGGAGGTCTGGCGCAGCCGGGCGATCCTGCCGTCGCGCAGGGTGAAGAAGTGCGCGAAGCGGGACTCCACCGGCTCGCCGCCGGTCGTGACGCCGACGTAGCGGCCGAGCACGATCACCTCGTCACCGGCTTCGAAGTACGCGTCGCCGAGGCAGCGGAACTCGCGGAAGTCGGCGAGGAACGGGAAGAAGTCGGCGATGATCCGGTCGAGGCCGTCGTACACGCCGCCCCGGGGGAAGCCCTCCGCCACGTCCCAGCGGGCGTCCTCGGCGACCACGGAGCGGATCACGTCCAGGTCGCCCTTGGCGTCGTAGAAGCGGCGGACGGTGTCGATCTGCGGGGAGTCGGGCATGGTGGGTCCTTCCTCGCGCGGACGTGACGCTGCGCCGACGAGACTACTCCCCACCGTGACGACCGGTGCGGGAGTTCCGGAATGCGGCCCGATTGCCGGAAGGACCGCTCGCCTCCCCCGCCATTGCCGCCTCCACCGTCGCCCGGCGGCGGCCACCCGCGCACAGCCTCCGCCGCCTGACCGGCTCTCCCAACGGGCGACCGGGCCCGGCCGCTCCGGGCTGCCCTCCCTCACGGTCGCCGGCCCGCCGCACTTCCTTCGGGCCGGCCTCCGGCAGACCGCGCACCGAGCGCACCGACGCGTCCGCCGCCGCCGACGCCGCCCTCGCGCAGCAGCACTTCCAGCAGCTCCGCGAGGGTGGGCCCGGCGTCCGCCGGATGGCGCAGCTGTTTGCCCGCGATCACCTGGTAGCGGTTGACCCGTCCCCGGCGCTCGTGGCTGAGGTAGCCGGCGTCCTCCAGGTCGGCGATGATCCGCTGCACGGCCCGTTCGGTGAGCAGACAGTCGGCAGCGATGTCCCGCATCCTGATGCCGGGATCACGGGCGATCTGCACCAGGACCCGGGCGTGGTTGGTGAGGAAGGTCCACCCCTGGCCCGCCGGACGGTCGGTCATGATCCCGGCCTGCGGACGGTCCGACGTCTTCGCGGAGCCGCGAGGACGCGACGAACGGCGCCGGCGGCGCATGCGGGCGTCGCGGCACCTCCGGAGCGGATGCCGCTGAGGAGCTGGGGAGCGAAGGTCTTGACCATGGTGTTCCTCCGACACGGCTGCCGCGGGGCCTGCGGGTGGCGGGCCGTGGCCAGGGCGAGCGGCCGCAGGTCGCGGACGGCCTGCTCGGTCGGCGGGGCCGGGTCAGCCCTCCAGCGCGTCCGCGATGCGGTGCAGCACGCCGCCGCCGGTCGGATGGCGCGGCGCGGTCTCGCGCACGGCCCGCATCCGTTCGCCCAGCTCCCGCAGTTCCGTGCGGCCGAGCGCGGCCCGAACCTCAGGGAACCAGTCCTCTTCCTCCCGCTCGATGTGCCGCTCGACCGCGTCGATGAGGACGGCGGTCTTGGCGTCGTAGCCCTCGTCGCCCGGGGCCATCCGGCTCAGCTCCTCGCAGAGCAGGTCGGCGACGTGGTGCTCCTGTTCGGCCTGCTCCATCTCCTCGGCGAGCCCGGGCAGTTCCTGACGGATCCTGGGGTAGACGAGTTCGTCCTCCAGGTAGGTGTGAACGGTCAGCGACTCGATGATCCGTTGGACCGTCCTGGCCCGTGCGGGGTCGTTGCCGCCGTCACCGTCGGCGAGCCCCCGGTACTCGCGGAACAGGCGGCGGACCTCCTTGTGGTCCTCCCGTAGCAGGACAATGGCATCGTTCGACATCGCTGCTCTCCTCCTCGTCGGCTCCCCCGCCGGTCGGCGTGTCCCCAGCCTGGCCCGGGCCAAACGCGGGCGGCCGCCGGCATGGCCGTCGCCACTCCCGAGCGGCCGCAGTGGCATGGGCCAAGCACTCGCACCCGCCCTCGAAGCGCTCGGCGACTTCCACGAGGAGGGCCGTCTCTCGTGGCGCGGAGTGCGCTCGCGGCGCGGGTGCGGTTCCGTTTCCACCGGTTCAAGGTGCTGAGATGGCAGGAGGGTTGTACAGGTCGACCATCGTGCGCACGGGGAGCGGCAACCAATCGCCTGCTGACGGGCCGTTCCGGGACAGCAGTTCGAGTACTTCGGTCGCACTCGGACGGCGTCTGGGATCGTAGTCGAGACACAGGGTGATGACACCGGCGAACCGAGCGGGCAACAAGCCGAGGGCGGATTCCAGGGATTCGCCGTCCGGGAGCGGCGCGGCTCCGGCGGCATGGCACAGCACCACGCCGAAGGCGTAGAGATCCGTGGCATGGGTGATCGGCGCGCCGGTGAGCTGTTCCGGAGCGAGGAACCCCTGCGTGCCGAGGACATAGTTCGTACTGGTGAGTCCGATGCTGTCGAGGGCGCGAGCGATGCCGAAGTCGATGATGCGGGGTCCCGCGCTGGAGATGATGATGTTGCTCGGCTTGAGGTCGCGGTGGACGATGCCGCGGGCGTGGATGCGCTCAAGCGCCTCGGCGACACCGACAGCGAGGGTGTGCAGGGTCCTCGGCGGCAGGGCGCCCTGCTGGCCGAGGACCTCGTGCAGTGATGGGCCGGGAATGTACTCGGTGGCCAGCCAGGGCGGGTCGCCGAGGGGATCGGCGTCGACGACCGACGCGGTGTGGAACCCACCGACGAGGCTTGCGGCTTCGATCTCGCGGGCGAAACGCTTCCGGAAGGTCGAGTCCGCGGCGAGCTCCGACCGGATGACCTTGAGCGCGACCAGGCGCTGCCCGGGCGACTGGCCGAGGTAGACCGTGCCCATCCCGCCTTGCCCCAGCACCGCCGTCAGGCGGTAGCGGCCGATACGGCGAGGATCCTCCTGCCGCAGCGGACGGTGCCCGGGGACCATTCCCGACCGCACGAGCGGCTGCGGTGAACCGGTCGCCGCTCCGTTCCCATGTGCCGGGGCGACGGGCACCCTGAACTGGTCGGCGCGAACCTGCTCCGGCATCGAATCCGGGATGAAGGTAGGCAACGCGTCCACCTTGCACTCGACTCGGTGGACCCGGATACCCCAGCGGGCGGTGTCCCGATCAAGCGCGGCGCGCAGGTCTGCGGTGATCTGCTCCCGGGAGGCCAGGGCCCGTTCGAGGTCCATGCCGTCGATGGTGCGACGCATCGTCGCGACGGTGAGTTGCTCGATCGCCTGGACGTAGCTGGTCACGCCGTAGGTGGCGGCCCTTGCGTCCGACACCTGGTAGAAGACAGCGATGTCGATGTCGATACGTCGGTTGTCCTGCGTGACCAGCTGCTGCTGCGGAACCGCCATGACCTGTTCGCGCAGGTCGACCCGGAAGCGAAGGCGGTCGATGAACGGGATGACGAAGTGCAGACCGGGGTTGAGCGTGCGGCTGTAGCGCCCGAAGCGCTCCACGATCGCCGCGCTGGCCTCCCGAATGATGTAAACCGCTTTGAACAAGACCCTGATGGCGAGTGCCACCAGAACGATCAGAACGATGAGGACCGGCTCCACAGCGGCTCTCCCACTCCTCCGGTTGCTCCACCCTGACGCCAGTTCGCGCCGGGCAGCAGTCTTCCAGAGAGCTACCCAATGACGGGATCGTCTTCACGAACCTGAACTGACCAGTGAGCACTGAACGTTGCGGCGAGCACGGCTGTGCCGACGTTCACGCCGGCTTCGGTGGGAACTGGGTGGTTCGTGGTGCGGGAATGCCCAGGCCGACGACGGGCCTGCGGGTGATTCGCTCTGTTTCGTCTCCTTTCGAACGCAGGAGCGCGAGGGTGAGGTGCGGGCGCAGGAGCCGAGTTCGGCCTTGTGCTTGTCGAAGCGTTCCTCGAACTCCTTGTTGGTCGAAGTGACCAGCGCGCCGCACCCACACCGCGCACGGGTCATCCCGGGCTGATCCGGCCGCGCCAGCCGCCCTCCTCCCGGCCGCGTTCCTCGATGAACTCCTTGAAGCGCTTCAGGTCCCCCTTCACCCGCCGGTCGACCACGCCCATCACGTCGCCGGCCTTCTCGGCCATGCCCTCGGGCCGGAAGTCGATGGCCATGTTGACCCGGGTGTGCAGGTCGTCGAGCCGCTGGAAGGTCACGACGCCCTTCTGCTCCACCTCGCCGTCCATCGTCCGCCAGGCGATCCGCTCGTCGGGCTGCTGGTCGACGATCTCGGTGTCGAACTCCCGGCTCACGCCGCCGATGCTGGTCCGCCAGTGGTTGTGGCGGTCGTCCAGCTGCGTCACCGACTCGACGCCCTCCATGAAGCGCGGGAACTCCTCGAACAGCGTCCACTGGTTGTAGGCGGTGTGCAGCGGCACACCGACGTCCACGGACTCCTTCACCATGCTCATCTGCAGCCTCCTCGCACAGTGCGGCCGGGTCGTTCCCGGCCGGTCGCGCGTGTGCCCACCCGGGGGAGGCGTAACCATCCCACCGGGCCCGGAGCGATGACGGAGGTGCTCACACCATGACGGTCGACACGATCACGTCCCGGCTGCTCACCGAGTACGGCCGGACGTACGCCGAGGAGGCCGGCATCACGCTGCGCGACAAGCCCTCGCCGCTGTACCGGCTGCTGGTCCTGACCGTGCTCTGCTCCATCCGGATCAGCGCCGGGACGGCCACCGCGGCGGCCCGGGAGCTGTCCGCCGCGGGGTTGCGCACGCCCCGCGCGATGGCGGACTCCCGGTGGCAGGACCGGGTGGACGCGCTGGGCCGGGCCCACTACGTCCGGTACGACGAGAGCACCGCGACCGCGCTCGGCGAAGGGGCGCGACTGGTGCTCGACCGCTGGCACGGCGACCTGCGCAGGATGCGGGACGAGGCCGACCGCGATCCGGACGCCCTGCGGGGGCTGCTGCGGGAGGTCCCGCGGATCGGCCCGGTCGGCGCGGGCATCTTCTGCCGCGAGGTCCAGGCGGTCTGGCCGTGGCTGCGCCCGTTCTTCGACGACCGCGCGTGCGGCGCGGCCGAGGACCTCGGACTGCCTCACACCCCGGCCGCCCTGGGCGGCCTCGTCCCGCCGAAGGACCACGCCCGGCTGGCCGCCGCGCTGGTCCGGGTCAGCCTGTCGAAGGACGCGCCGGCTGCGCTGCGGGCAGCGTGAGCGTCCGCGGCGCTCTGGCCGTCGCGCTCTCCTCCCGTGTGCCCTGCCCGGCGGCTGCCAGGACACGGGCGGCCGAATCCGGTCAGTCGGACCGGGCGTGCAACCGGTAGAGCGCGAAGGCCCGGCCGATGACGGGCTGGGCGACGTTGCGCACGCGCACCCCGCAGGCGGTGAGGCCGCGCTCGGTGCCCAGGTGCGCGTGGCCGTGGACGGCCAGGTCGGCGCCGGCCCCGTCGATCGCCTCGGCGAGCAGGTAGCTGCCCAGGAAGGGGAAGATCTCGGGCAGCTCGCCGGCCAGGGTGTCCGGCACCGGGGAGAAGTGGGTGAGGGCGATCCGCAGGTCGCACTCCTCGGCGGCCAGCCGGTCGAGCGCGTTGCGCAGGCCGTCCGCGCACTCCCGGCTGTGCCGGATGAAGGCCTTCATCTCGGGCTCGCCGAACTCCCCGCCGCTGCGGCCGGCGAAGCCGCCGCCGAAGCCCTTGGTGCCGGCCACGCCGACGAGCCGGCCGTCCACCCGCAGGGCGGTCGAGGTACGTTCCAGCACCCGCACGCCGTGCGCGGCCAGGATCCGGGTGACCTCGTCCGGCCCGCCGGCGTCGTAGTCGTGGTTGCCGAGGACGGCGATCACCGGCACCGGCAGGCCGCCGACCTCCTCCCCCACCACCAGCGCTTCCTCGGCGGTGCCGTGCCGGGTGAGATCGCCGGCCAGCAGCAGGACGTCCGCCAGCTCTCCCAGGGTGGCGAAGGCGGGTCGCAGCAGGCCCCGGCTGTCCGGGCCGAGGTGGATGTCGCCGACCGCGGCCACCCGGATCACGGCAGGTCCTCCACCCCGCTCGGCGGGTGGCCGTCCGCGAGCGCGATGTCGGTGTGCACCGTCAGTCCGGCCATCGCCTCGCCCACGATGCGCTCGACGGCCGCCCGGCGCCGCTCGTTCAGCACGGTGCCGCGCACCGTGACGCGGGAGCCGTGCAGCTCGATCCGCAGTCCGAGTTCGCCGGCCTCGTCGTCGGCGAGCCGGTCGCGCAGGTGGGCGAGTCGGTACTCGGTGTCGTCGGCGCCGGTCATCGGACGGCCTCCTCGGGTTCGATCACCTGGAGCCGTTCCAGGAGGTACAGAAACGCGGCCGGCATCGGCGCCTCGCCGCGGTCCGCCCGGACTCGCCGCCAGTCGACCTTCTCCCGCAGCGGCCGCACCACCGAGAGCACCGCGCCGAAGTCGCAGTGGTGCTCGGAGAACGCGGCCAGCAGGCTGCTGACCAGGTCGGTGGCGGACAGCACCGGCATGTGCACCGAGTCCACCGGCAGCACCTCGGCGCGCTCCAGCAGCTCCGAGGTGACCGGCCGCTTGGCGAGTTCCAGGATCAGGTCGATGTCCTGCCCCAGGCAGCGGGCCTTGACCAGCCAGTCCTCGGGCGGCAGGAACACCTGGAGTCCGGCCTCGCGCAGGGTGTGGGTGACGGCCTCGGCGTCCTCGCGCCGGATGCAGAAGTCGGCGTCGTGCTGGAGCCGTACGTCGGCACCGTGCGCGTAGGCGGCGACCCCGCCCGCCAGGGCGAACGGATGGTCCCTGGCCTTGAGCAGCGAGCCGATCCGCTTCGCCGCCTCCAGGATGGCCTGGGCGCGGTCGGGCGGCAGGCACCCGCCCGGTCCGTCCAGCGGCCAGTCCTCCGGATCGGGGCGCACCGGACGCGGCGGATCGGGGTGTTCGACGCGTCGGTCCATCGCGGGCTCCTCCTCGGGGTCGTTCGGCCGCTCCAACGGCTACCCCGATGCCGCGGGTTCACGCAGCCGGAGGGCGCTCCGCCCCGGCCGGGCAGGGCCGGATGATTTCCGGCGATTCGTCCGGGTACACGCCGCCGGGCAACAACCGGACGAAGAGAGGAGGAGCAGCCATGCCCCGAGGATCCAGCCGCAAGCGCGAGCGGCAGTACGAGCACATCAAGGAGAGCGCCCTCGACCGAGGTGAGAGCGAGAAGCGGGCCAAGGAGATCGCCGCCCGGACGGTCAACAAGGAACGCGCCCGGCACGGCGAGTCGAAGACCGCGAGCCGCACGTCGACACACGACATGTCGTCCGGTCGTCGCGGCGGGCAGCGCTCGCACCAGGGCTCCCAGGGCCCGACCTACGACCAGCTGTACAACGAGGCGAAACACCGCAACATCAAGGGCCGTTCGAAGATGAACAAGCGCGAGCTGGCCCACGCGCTCGGCCGTTGAGCGCGGCGACCGCCGGGCGCGCAGCCGCCGAGCGCGCGCCCGGCGAGCGCTGACCCGGTCGGCCTGTCATGGACGCCATGGACCCGGCGACGGCGCTGCGCCGGATCGCCTTCCTGCTGGAGTGGAACGACGCCTCGCCCTACCGGGTGCGGGCGTTCCACACCGCGGCCGACGCCGTGCGCGCGCTGCCGCCCGGGCCGGTGGACGCCGCCCGGGCCCGCGGCCTGCCGGGCGTCGGGCCGGTCACCGCCGAGGTGATCGCCCAGGCCTCCACGGGCGCCGTCCCGCGCTACCTCGCCCGGCTGGAAGCCGTGACGGGACCGGCCGCGCGGGCCGGGTGGGAGCTGGCGGCGGCCGCCCGGGGCGACTGCCACCTGCACTCCGACTGGTCCGACGGCGGCCACCCGATCGAGGAGATGGCCGAGGCCGCCCGCATGCTCGGGCACCACTGGGCCGTACTCACCGACCACTCACCCCGCCTGGCCATCGCCCACGGGCTCGGCCCCGAGCGGCTGCGGCGCCAGCTCGACGCGGTCGCGGCCCACAACGCCGGGAACGGGCCGTTCCGGCTCCTGACCGGGATCGAGTGCGACATCCTGGAGGACGGCTCGCTCGACCAGGAACCCGAATTGCTCGGTCGGCTCGACCTGGTGGTGGCCTCGGTGCACTCCAGGCTGCGGTCCGACCCGGAACCGATGACGGCCAGGATGCTGACGGCGGTCCGAGACCCACGCACCAACGTGCTCGGGCACTGCACCGGACGGATCGTCACCGGCCGCGGTCGGCCGCCGTCCCGCTTCGACGCCGCGGCGGTGTTCACCGCCTGCGCGGCGGCCGGGACGGCGGTCGAGATCAACTGCCGCCCCGAACGCCGGGATCCGCCCGACGAGTTGCTGCGGGTGGCCGTCGAGGCGGGCTGTCTGTTCGCCGTCGACACCGACGCCCACGCCCCGGAGCAACTGCACTGGTTCACCTCCGGCTACGCCCGCGCGGCCCGGTTCGGCCTCGACCCCGACCGGCTGGTCACCACCTGGCCGCGCGAGCGCCTGCTGGCCTGGGCGCGACCGGCTCCCCGCTGACCCTCACGGGCCGGTCAGCAGCGCGACCACCGGCCGGAAGACCGCCGGCCCCACCGCGGCCAGGACGGCGGCATGCCAGGTGCGGAAGTCGACGGCGGACAGGCCGGTGCCGCTGTGCTCGCGCAGGTGGCCGTTGAGCCGCCCGGCGGCGACGCGGACCGGGGCGGACGCCGCCGGTCAGGGCCCGCCGGCGTCCAACGTGCCGGGCGCCGGGGCCCGTTTGCCGTCGACGGAGCGGCGCAGGAGGATGGCGAGGAACTCGGCGACGGTGGGACCGGCGTCGGCGGGGTGGCGCAGCTGTTTGCTGGTGAGGACGCTGTAGTGGTTGGTGCGGCCTCGGCGCTCGTGGCGCAGGTACCCGGCCCGTTCGAGGTCGGTGATGATGCGCTGGACCGCGCGTTCGGTGAGCAGGCAGCTGGTGGCGATGTCACGGACGCGAATGCCGGGGTCGCGGGCGATCTGGACCAGGACCCGGGCGTGGTTGGTCAGGAAGGTCCACTGCCGATCGGTCGCGGTTCCGTCGTCCATGTCTCCTACGATAGGCCGCTCCGCTTTCACGGTTGCCGGAACACGAGACCGAATTCCTGTCTCGACGGACGCGGATGTCATGGAATACGCGAAACCGGAGTCGCGCGTACCTGCATGGATCGGTCCGGGTGGGGCACACGCCGTGTCCGAAACATCCGCAACCCCACGGAAGGGTCGATTCCCGTGCTGATACTCGTCCTCGTCCTGCTCCTCGCCCTGATCCTGGGCGGCGCAGGCTTCGCCATTCACATCCTGTGGTGGATCGCGCTGGCCGTTCTCGTCATCTGGGTCCTCGGCTTCGTCTTCACCGCCGGAGCCGGCGGTGCTCGCGGCCGGTGGTACCGATGGTGACCAGCCACAACTCCTGAGTCGGGGCACGCGGCGGCGCGAACGGGGCCAAGCGCTCCTGTTCACGGTCCACCCCGACCCGCCGGACGGAGAAGCCATGAACGGCCCCGAGGCGTTTCCGAGCGAACGGTGCGCCGAACCATGCGGCTGATCAGGCCGCCGGGCGTCTACCGCCCCCAGGGCGACACCGAGTTGCTGGTCTCCTGCGTGCGCCGCGAGCGGATCGACCCGGACAGCCGGGTGCTCGACCTGTGCACCGGCACCGGTGCCGTCGCGCTCGCGGCCGCGCAGGAGGGGGCCCGGGTGACGGCGGTCGACCTGTCCGCGCGCGCCGTGGCCACGGCCTGGCTCAACGCCCGGCTGCACCGCAGCGGGATCCGACTGCGGCGCGGCGACCTGCTGGCCCCGGTGACGGCCGGGAGCTTCGACCTGATCACCGCCAACCCGCCGTACGTCCCGGCCGCGCCGACGCGCCGCGGCCGCGGGCGCGGGCTCGCGTGGGACGCGGGGCCGGACGGGCGCCTCGTGCTGGACCGGATCTGCCGGGAGACCCCGCCGCGGCTGGCCCGCGGCGGCGTGCTGCTCGTTGTGCAGTCCTCCCTCGCGAACGTCCCCGCCACACTGGCGGCGCTCGGCGCCGCCGGACTGCGGACGACGGTGACGGCGCGGCGTCCGCAGGCGTTCGGGCCGGTGATGACGGCGCGCGCCGCGCTGCTCGAGGAACTCGGCCTGATCGTCCCGGGCGAGCGGTGGGAGGTCCTGGTGGTGGTGCGCGGTGTCCGGGAGCGCTGACCGGTCCACCACCCGGGTGGTCGTCGTGCCCGGTGGTCCGCTGCTGGTCGAGGGACCGGTGGAGGTGGTCCTGCCGGGCGGCGAGGTCAGGGCCTCCGAGCGACCGGTGGTGGCGCTGTGCGTCTGCCGCCGGAGCCGGTGCTACCCGTTCTGCGACACCAGCCATCGACGGCACGCTCGCCGGGAGCGCCGCTCGACGGGCGACGGTTCGAGCGCCCGCCGTTCAGGAAGCGACGGCTCAGGAGGCGCTGAGGACGGCGGGCTCGCCCAGGGGTGAGCGCAGGGAGGTACGACCGGCCCGCCAGCAATCGAGCAGGTGGCCCGCGAACCGGCCGTCGACGACCTGCGCGGCCGCCAGGCCGAACGCGATGTCCGGCGCCAGATCCGGCTCGGCCGCGATCAGTTGTTCGACGACCCCGTGACGGACGAGCTGTTCGTGGACGGCGTCGGCCTCGACGTGTTCGCGGTAGAACAGTGTCCCGTCCGGCCCTGCGCCCAGGCGCTCCAGCGCGGCGGCGAGCCGGGCGGCACCGGGCGGAGAGGTGATCTCCAGGGCGGCGAACTGCCCGACCGCGGCGCCGCGCAGCGCGCGGTGGAGGCCGAAGAGCGTCATCAGGTTGACCGCCGCGAGGGAGACGGCCGGGACGACGTCCAGGTAGTGCGCGTAGGACGGATCGAGCCCGAAGGCTTCCATCATCCGCGCGTACAGCCCCGCGTGCGCCCGGTCGGGGCGCCCGGCGCCGTACTCGTCGTAGAGGATCGTCATCAGGACCGCCTGGGCCGGCCCGTGGATCCTCGGCACCACCCACACCTGCGGGTCGGCCTCCTTGAGGTGGTAGACGGAGCGGTGCACCAGGTACTCGCGGACGTGCCGGGCATCGCCCTCGTCGAGCAGGAAGCGCGAGGGCCCGGTACCGCCCGGCGGCTCCGTCAGCAGCGCGTCCAGGGCCTCCGGAACCGGCGGGACGGGCTCGGCCTCCGCACGCACCGCGGCGAGGAACGACCGCTCCAGCGCCTTCCGCAACAGCAGCAGTTCGGGCTCCCACTCCCAGCCGGGGTGGACACCGGCCAGGCCCCGGTCGTGGAGTTCGTAGCACAGGTACAGCGCGAGCTGGTGGTCCTCGCCCCACGGGTCGGTGAACGGGCCCGGCGGAGTGAGCAGCCGCCCGGCGCCGGGCGGTCCGGCCCGCAGCAGGCCCAGCACCGCCGCGGACAGCGGGCCGCGCGGGCCGGACAGGCCGGTCACCGGCCGCTCCTGCCGTCCGCGGGCGTCGGCCGTCCCCTGGCGCGGCGCCGCGGTCGGTCCGAGGTGTTCGATGCGCTGGTCCACTGGATCTCCCGAGTCGTCCCGGTCTGCCCGGCCGGGCAGCCGGCCGGATCGCTCCGGCGGGTACCCCGCCGGCCGGCGTTCACTCGGCGTGGGGCAGGAGTCCGCCGTCCCCGGTGCCCTCCCCCACACCGCTCCTCGGTGATCACGTACCCGTCTTCGGCTGCGGTGGGCCGTCCGGACGGTCCTCGGGCGGCCCGTCCGACCAGCCCGGGGCCTCGCGGTCCTCCAGCCGCTCGCGCAGGCCGGCCAGTACGGCGCTGAGCAGGCGGGAGACGTGCATCTGGGACACGCCGATCCGTTCGGCGATCTGCGATTGGGTCAGACCGTCCCAGAAGCGGAGCTTGAGCACCGTCTGCTCCCGCTCGGGCAGTTCGGCGAGCAGCGGGCGCACTGCGGTGCGGAAGTCGGCGAGCGCGATGCCCGGGTCGCAGCTGCCAAGGCGGTCGAGCATCGCGCTGCCGCTCTCGTCGCCGTCGTGCTCGCGCAGCGCGTCCAGGGAGCTGGGGCGGTAGACCCGCCCGGCCATCAGCCCCTCGACGGCCTGCTCGACGCTCAGGTGCAGGTCCTCGGCGATCTCCTCCGGGCGGGGGAGGCGGCCGAGTTGCTGCTCCAGCCGGTCGGAGCCGCGGGCGACGGTCAGGTAGAGCTCCTGCATGCCGCGCGGCACGCGCACCGGCCAGGAGGTGTCGCGGAAGAACCGCTTGATCTCACCGGCGATGGTGGGGATGGCGTAGGTGACGAACTCGACGCCGCGGTGCGGGTCGTAGCCGTCTATGGCCTTGATCAGGCCGATCGTGCCGACCTGGAGGATGTCGTCCATGTCCTCCGGCCGGTGGCGGAATCGGGCCGCGACGAAGCGGACCAGCGGCATGTTCAGCTCGATGATAATGCCGCGCACGTAGCTGTACGCGTGCGTCTCACGGGCGAGACCGGCCAGGCGCTCGAACAGCGCGTCGCTGAGCTCACGCGCCTCGAACTTGCCCATCGTCCGCAGCTCGGCCTTGGTGTAGGGAGGCGGCAGGTCGGGCGACGGCCGGCCGGACGGGGTCACGGCGGTCATCCGGTCAGAAGGGTCCTGTGTCACGAGGGGGATGGACACTTGTTGCTCCTGGGCATCGGGGCGATCGCCCGGCGTCACGGACGAGCCCCCCGCTCGCGCGCCGCGGGCTTCCTTCCCCAGGACCGGTGCCCGGCTTCTTCAAGCGACGGTCCCGGTGGCACCCGGTGGGTGCCGGCGCGGCCGCCAAATCTGCTACGACCGCTGCACCATTCGTCCTACCCCGACAGGTGACATCGAATTCACGTTTTGCCGGACTTATTTCGATTCGCTCCGATACGCGCACCGGCGCGGCGGTCCCGGGAGGGACGGGTTCCCCGAAGCTGCCGTTCGCGGCGGCTCGGGCGGGTACGCCGGTCCCGCCGGGGCACACGTGCGGGGGACCGAGGAAGGAACGATCGCCATGAACACATCCAGGGACCACGCCGACCCGCGCGTCGCCGAGCAGGCGAGGGAGAAGTCCGCCGAGCAGCGCAACATCACCGCCCCCACTCCGGCGGACGTGCGCGCCGAAGCCGAGGAGGGCCGGGGCCACGAAGCAGGCGAGGAAGAGCCGAAGGAGGAGCCGCCGGCCGGCACACCGGCCTCGTGATACCCGACATCCGGCTACGGCCCCGGGCGGCGTCCAGACGCCGCCCGGGGTTCCGGCCTGCGCCGTTGGAGTGATCTACCGCCGCACGACGGCGGAGCCGCCGCGCTCGGCCGCCCTTCGCACAGGGCCTCGCATAGCTTGCCTCGGGTGGAGCCCACCGAATCATCCGAGGTCACCAGCGAGCCCTCCGCCGGGGAGCGCGCCGTCACCGCACTCGACAAGCGCCTGCCGGTCATGGAGGGCGGCCGGGCCCTCCTGCGCAAGGCGTTCCCGGACCACTGGTCGTTCCTGCTGGGCGAGCTCGCGCTGTACGGCTTCGTCGTCCTCCTGCTGACCGGTGTCTACCTGACGTTCTTCTTCCGACCGAGCATGGGCGAGATCGTCTATGACGGCTCCTACCTGCCGTTGCGCGGCGTGCGGGTGTCCGAGGCCTACGCCTCGACGCTGCGGATCAGCTTCGACGTGCGCGGCGGTCTGCTGATCCGCCAGGTCCACCACTGGTCGGCGCTGCTGTTCGCCGCGGCGATCGGCGCGCACCTGCTGCGGGTGTTCTTCACCGGCGCCTTCCGCCGCCCCCGGGAGCTCAACTGGGCCATCGGGGTGACACTGTTCAGCCTGGCGCTGCTGGAGGGGTTCTCCGGCTACTCGCTGCCGGACGACACGCTCTCGGGCACCGGGCTGCGCATCGCCGAGGGCGTCCTGCTGTCGCTGCCGCTGGTCGGCACGTACCTCACCCTCTTCGCGTTCGGCGGCGAGTTCCCGGGGCACGTCGTCATCCCGCGGCTGTTCACCGTGCACGTCCTGCTGGTGCCGGGCCTGCTGGTCGCCCTGATCGGGGCGCACCTGACGCTCGTCGTGGTGCTGAAGCACACGCAGTGGGCCGGGCCCGGGCGCACCAACCGGAACGTGGTCGGCATGCCCTTCTTCCCACAGTTCATGACCCGCAGCGTGGGCCTGATGTTCACGGTGGGCGGCGTCATGGCTCTGTCCGCCTTCCTCGCGGAGATGAACCCGATCTGGCGCTACGGCGCCTACCGGCCCGACGTCGCCGGGGCCGGCGCCCAGCCCGACTGGTACATCGGCTTCATCGAGGGTGCGCTGCGGCTGATGCCCGCGATCGAGACCAGGGCCCTCGGGCACACACTGTCCTGGAACGTGCTGCTCCCGGCCGTGGTGCTGCCCGGGCTGATGTTCGCACTGCTGTACGCCTACCCCTTCGCCGAACGGTGGCTCGACCCCGGACCGGGCGAGCACCACCTGTGCGACCGGCCGCGCAACAAGCCCACCCGCACCGCGCTGGGGGTCGCCGGGATCACCTGCTACGCCGTCCTGCTCATCGCGGGCGGCAACGACGTGATCGCGTTCGCGTTCGGGATCTCCGTCAACGCGCTCACCGACGTGCTGCGCGCGGCCTTCGTCGTCCTGCCACCCCTCTCGTTCATGCTCACCCGACGCCTCTGCCTGGCCCTCCAGGCCCACGACCGCGCCCGGCTCCTGGAGGGCGACCCGACCGGCCGCATCGACCAGGCCCTCGACGGCGGCTTCGAGGGCCGCCGCCGAGGCGTGCGGCCCGCCGAGCGCGAGGTCATGCTGGTGCGCGACGCCCCGGTGCCGCCGCCGGCCCCGGAGGGGGCACCGCGCCGGGAGCGGGCGCGGGCCGCCGCGAGCTCCTGGTTCTACCGCGACCGGGTCGAACTGCCCGCCTCCGAGATGGAGTCCCAGCGGGTCGCGGCCGTCCTGACCGCCCCGGAACACCCCCGCACCCCGGCCGGACGAACGGCCCGGCCGACCGCGGCCGGCCCGCTGCGCCGACTGCTGCGCCGGATCACACGCCGTCGTCGTCGCGGTACTGGAAGATGAACCCGAACACGGCCACCGCGACCACCAGCCCGCCGACGACGACCAGCCACAGGGCGAACACCACCCCGAGGGCGAAGACCGTCACGCCCACGGCCGCGAGCACCGGGTAGCCGCTGCGGGCCGGGAAGAACCCGATCGGGCCCGCCGTCTCCGCGATCTCGGCGTCCTTGCGGTCCTGCGGCCGCCCGTGGCCCCGCCGCTGGTGCTGGACGAACCAGAAGAGGGCGACCAGCGCCGACATCAGGAACCCCACCGTCAGGATCGCCTTGCCGGCGGGCTCCCGCGCCCAGAGCCCGTAGACGAGCCCGGTCACGGCGAAGAACGCCGCCATGATCGAGAACAGCCACCCTTCGGCCTTCACCGCGCGCTTCCCCGCTCCCCCTCGTCGCCGGACACCCGGTCGGCGCCGCTCTCCTCACCCGGGACCTCCGGGTGGTGCAGGTCGAAGGCCGGCGATTCGGAGCGGATGCGCGGCAGCACGTGGAAGTTGTGCTCGGGCGGCGGACACGACGTCGCCCACTCCAGCGACCGGCCCCAGCCCCACGGGTCGTCCCGGTCGACCCGGCGGCCGTGCCGGGTGGTGATCCAGACGTTGTAGAAGAACGGCAGGTTGGAGATCCCGAGCACGAACGCGCCGCACGAGGCGAGCACGTTGAGCGCGGTGAAGCCGTCCACGTCCAGGTACGTCGCATAGCGGCGCGGCATCCCCTGGGCGCCCAGCCAGTGCATGACCAGGAAGGTGAGCTGGAACCCCGTGAAGACCAGCCAGAAGTGCGCCTTCCCGATCCGTTCGTCGAGCATCTTCCCGGTCAGCTTCGGCCACCAGAAGTAGAAGCCCCCGAAGGTCGCGAACACGACGGTGCCGAACAGGACGTAGTGGAGGTGCGCCACCACGAAGTAGCTGTCGGTGACATGGAAGTCGATCGGCGGCGCGGCCAGCAGCACCCCGCTCAGCCCTCCGAACAGGAAGGTCACCAGGAACCCGATCGACCAGAGCATCGGCGTCTCGAACGAGAGCGAGCCGTTCCACATCGTCCCGACCCAGTTGAAGAACTTCACCCCGGTCGGCACCGCGATGAGGAACGACATCATGGAGAAGAACGGCAGCAGCACCTGGCCGGTGGCGAACATGTGGTGCGCCCACACCGACATCGACAGCGAGGTGATGGCGATGGTCGCGCCGATCATCCCGTAGTAGCCGAACAGCGGCTTGCGGCTGAAGACCGGGACGATCTCGCTCACGATGCCGAAGAACGGCACCGCGACGATGTACACCTCGGGATGGCCGAAGAACCAGAAGAGGTGCTGCCACAGGAGCGCACCGCCGTTGGCCGGGTCGAAGACGTGCGCACCGAACTTCCGGTCCGCCTCCAGCAGTAGCAGGGCCGCCGTGAGCACCGGGAAGGCCAGCAGCACCATGATCGACGTGAACAGCACGTTCCAGGTGAAGACCGGCATCCGGAACAGGGTCATGCCCGGCGCCCGCAGGCAGGTGATCGTGGTGATGAAGTTGACCGAGCCGAGGATCGTGCCGAGGCCGGCCACGACCAGGCCCAGCGCCCACAGATCGCCGCCGGTGCCGGGCGAGAACACCGGCCCGTTCAGCGGCGCGTACGCGAACCAGCCGAACGCGGGCGCCCCGGTCGAGGTGAGGAAGCCGCTCAGGACCAGCAACCCGCCCAGCAGGAACGCCCAGTAGGTGAAGGCGTTCAGCCGGGGGAACGCGACGTCGGGCGCCCCGATCTGCAGCGGCATGATCGCGTTGGCGAAGCCGGCGAACGTCGGGGTCGCGAACAGCAGCAGCATGATCGTGCCGTGCATGGTGAACATCTGGTTGTAGCGCTGGTGCGACAGCAATCCGGTGTCCGGCCCCATCAGTTGAGCCCGCATCAGCAGCGCCAGCACCCCGCCGACCAGGAAGAACCCGAACGCCGTCACCAGGTAGAGGTTCCCGATGACCTTGTGGTCCGTGCTGAACAGCCAGCGCAGCACCGTGCTGCCCTGGTGGAGCCGGGCCCGGGTGCGGCGCGCGGCGGTGGTCGAAGCGGTCATGGAACCTCCGCAGCACGATGGACGGGATCCGCGGGAACGGGCGGCCCGCACACGCCACCGGCGACCCTAGCGGCGGCCGACGACCCGCCGTCGCCGCCACGCGGGACCGGGCTCACCCGGGCTCGGGACCTCGGAGCACGGGCACCCGCCCCGACCGGAGGACCGGGGCCGTCCGGCGCCGACCGGAGGCCCGCCAGGCCGTTTGGAGTGCGGCCCGGCGGCAACCCGTAGGAGTATGGCGTACCTCGGAGAACCCGTACCGACCTTCCCGCGGCCCCGTCCGGCCACCACCACCCGGACCGACCCGTCCGCACCATGGTTGTTCACCCGCCCGGGCCGCAAGGCGGCTGACGGGCCGATGGACGCCGTGCTGTTCGGCCGGGACGGCACGCTGCTCCAGGACGTCTCCTGCAACGGCGATCCCGCGCTGGTGCTCCCCATGGCCGGGATCCGGGCCGCACTCATGGCGCTGCGCGAGGCGGGATTCGCGCTCGGCGTGCTGACCAACCAGCCCGGTGTCGCACGCGGGCTGATCGGCCGGAGCCAGGTGGAGGCCGTCCAGGCCCGCGCCGAGGAGCTGCTGGGCCCGTTCGACGCGTGGGCGGTCTGCCCGCACGGGCCGCACGACGGCTGCCCCTGCCACATGCCGGCGCCCGCCCTGGTGACCGCCGCCGGCCGGGCACTCGGCCTGCCGCCCGCCCGCCTCACGGTGGTCGGCTCCAGCGACGCCGTCGTCGCCGCCGCCCTCACGGCCGGAGCGCACGCCATCCGCGTGCCGGAGGCGCCCTTCCGGCCCGGCGCACCGTGTCCGCCCTGCCTCCTGACCACGTGCCGCGCGGTGGCCGGACCGGTCGAGGCGGCCGACCTCCTGCTGCGGCACTGAAGCCTGCGGCACTGAAGCCCCCCACGAGCTTCACGCCCCCCGGACGCACCCGTTCCCCGCCGCCGTCAGTCGTCCCCCGGCTTCCCGTACCGGGCCCGCCACTCACGGGCCCTGGCGTTGTGCCACGCGACACCCTGCTCGGCCTGCTGCACGGACAGGCCGCTCAGTTCGGCCACCTCGCTGAGCGGGACGGGTTCGTCGTCGTACTCGGCGAGTACCCGGCAGACCTTGCCGGCCCACTGCTCCTCCGGGATGAAGGGACGGCGGCGGTACTGCTCGATCAGGCTGGCCAGGTGGTCGAGGTTGCAGGCGGTCAGCACCCGCTTGCCGTCCAGGGCCGGGTCGCTGACGTGCAGGGCGGACGAGTCCGGTACGAGTGCGCCGAGCAGGTCGTCGTCATCGACGGCCTGGCCGCACAGGTCGCACAGGTCGAGCTCGGGAATGCCGCCGGACCGGTCGTCCGTCGGCGGGCCGATGTCCTCCATGGGGCGCGCCTACCCGCTGGCCCCGGGGCCAACCCAGCCGCACCGGCCCCGGGGTGCTTCCCCCGCCGGGCCGCGGACACCGGTGTCACCGGCGCGCCGGACCGCCGCGATCCGCACCCGCCGGAACCGGCCGCCCCTCGGCGGCGACCCGGCGGGCCACCTGATCGAGGTCGGTCCCCAGGAGCTGGGCCGCCCTCGCGAGGACCGTCAGGGCCGCGTCCGCGGTCACGCCGAACCGCTCCATCGTGATGCCGATGGCCACGCCGGTGGAGTGCCGGCGGTCGAACAGGTCGGCCACCGCACGGGCCAGGCCGGAGCGGTCGAGGGCCATCGACGCCTGGAGGGCGAGGACCGTGACCAGCCCGGAGGCGGGCGTGCCGGGTTCCGCAGCTGACCGCAGGTAGACGCTGAGGGCCGTGCACCCGTGCGGGTGGGTGCGCAGATGCGCCGCCACCACCGCCCGCACCCCGCAGCGCCGGGCGCGGTCGGCGAATCGCCCGGGGCGGCCGGAGTCGAGCCGGACGACGACCTGCCCCTCGCCCTGGTGGCGCAGCCGCGGCAGCGGTCCGGCCCCCGCCTCGCCCTGGGCCCGTTCGAGGGCCAGCAGCTGCGGGGAGCTCGCGGTCAGCACGTCCACCGAGCCGTCGTCGTGCCAGGTGCTGACCGCGGCGCCCACGCAGTCCGGGACGGTGACCACGGACAGCTGGAGGACGTCGCGGAGGGTGGGGAAGGACCGGGCGCGCCCCTGTTCCCGGGCCGCGAGCTCGCCGAGCTCGGCCAGCAAGGGGCCGTGGCCACGGGTGGCACGCGGCTCACCGGTCGCCGGGCGGGGACCGGTCCGCTCCCGACTGTGCGGGCCGATCAGGGCCCTGGCCCGGCGAACGGCACGGGGGTGGTCGGTCTCCCCCGTGTAGACGGCGATCGTGTAGCAGACATCCTGCAGTCTCCGCTCGGCTTCAGGTGATCGTGAAGCGGAGAGCGTGTCGTACTCCGCGACCAGTCGGCCGAGCGCGGCGACATCCACCATGGGCATGGGCACCTCCGGAGGCGTGCCGAGAGCGGTCAGCCGGCCAGCACCGTGGCCGGGTCCAGGTGCCCGTCCACCAGGGCGCGGGCCGCGTCGGCCACTCCCCTGCCGCTGCGGCGGGCGTGGACGCGCAGCACCTCGAAGGCGCTGTCCATGTCCAGGCCTCCGGCCTCGGCGAGGACGCCCTTCGCCCGCTCGACGGCGGTGCGGTCCACCAGCGCGGCGCCGATCTCCTCGGCCGCCGTCTGCGCTCGCCCGTACCGCTGCTGGAGCAGGGCGATCACGGCGAGGTCGGCGAGCGGCTGGACGATGTCCGCACCGTCCTGGCCGGGCTCGACCCCGGCGTGGACGTCGAAGACGTTGAGCGCACCGACGACCCGGCCGTCCAGGCGCAGCGGCACCGCGCGCACCGAGCGGAACCCGAGGTCGAGGGCCTGCTGAACGAAGCGGGGCCAGCGGGCCCGGGCGCGGTCGAGATCGCGTTCGACGACCTCGCGGCCGGTGCGGTGGCAGTCCAGGCAGGGCCCCTCGCCCGCGGCGATCTGCAGCGCCTCCAGCCGGCGGACCCGGTCGTTGGAGTAGGCGATGTCGCGCAGGTCGCCCCGGCGGTCCGCGACGACGAGACCGGTACCGGCCGTCCCGCTGAGTGCCGTGCAGACCTCGGTGAGCCGGTGCAGGAACTCGACGGTGTCGTAGCCGGGGCCGACCAGCGTCCCGGTGAGCCCGGCGAACGCCTCGTTCACCCGGGCCTCGCGCGTCATGACCGTCTCCACTTCCCTTCGGGGCCAGGCTACGCCCCCACCCGCCAGTCGGTCATCCGTCATCGGTCCTCCTCGGTGAACCGCAGCCGCCGGAGCACGATCTCGTGCGCGACCTCGTCGATCTCACGGTCGTGGGTGAAGGCGTGCGCACGCAGCCGGTCGAGGGCCTCCTCGGCGGACACCCTCAGCTGCACCATGATCATGCCGACCGCCTGGTCCACTTCCACACCGTTCAGCGGCGGGTCGTCGAGCCACGGCTGGACGGGCACCTCACCGGACGGCTTCATGAAGGAGCCGACGATCGCGAGCGTGACGCTGGTCGCGGCGACCCTGATGTCGGCGACCTCCTCGGCTCCGGGAATGCCCGGGGCCGACCGGTAGAGACTCAGGACGCCGATGCTGGCGGAACCCAGATGGAGCGGTGCGGCGTAGATGCTGCGCAGCCCTCGGTGGTCGGAGTTGGCCGAGGCGAGGTCGGCCACCAGGACCGGCCAGCGCACCTCATGGGACGCCAGCAGATCGGCGACCGCCACCGGGGTCCGGGCCCGGAAGGCGTCCACGCCGGGGCCCTCGCCCAGGCTGAACTGCCGTTCCTCCATCCGCCGGGCCCTCCCGTCGCTGGCCCACACCCCGGCGCGGTGGCCGGTGTCGGCCATCAGGGTGATCGAGGCGGCTTCCACGGCCAGGGCTTCGACACAGGCCGTGCAGAGCCGCTCGGGCAGGGAGGGGTGGCCCGGGCCGTTGACGGCCTCGGCCATGATCTGCGCGATTCGCGTCAGATCGGCCATCTCCGTGCCTCGTTCTTCTGTCGTCTCCCCGCCGCACCCGGGCGGGTGAGCGACGGTCGTCGCGGTCGGGACTCCCGTGCGCCGCCACAGCGGCTCGCGCCGCGGCGTGATCACCGCGGCCGTGATCACCGCAGTATAGGTGCCCGGGCCGTCTCCGAACTCCGTCCGGCGACTCGCGTGTACCCGGATCCGCGCCCGGCACACGCACCGCGTCGCACCGTCCGACGGCGCACCGTCCGGCAGCCCGCCCGGGCAGGGACACTCCCTCCGGCTCCCTGAGGTGCGGCCGCCCGGGGCAGCCTGACCGGCCGTCACCGTCCGCGCCCGTCGTCCCCGGCGCACGCGCACAGCACCGCGAAGGCGATCGCGAGCGCCAGGGCCCAGCAGCCGGCGAACGCCCAGGCGACGGACG
The DNA here is from genome assembly GCF_049543595.1 of Kitasatospora sp. NPDC094028. Lineage (NCBI taxonomy): Bacteria > Bacillati > Actinomycetota > Actinomycetes > Kitasatosporales > Streptomycetaceae > Kitasatospora > Kitasatospora sp. NPDC094028. The sequence continues at coordinate 69,750 of NZ_JBMVFA010000013.1, forward strand.
CCGAGGCGCTCCGCAGGCCGGCCACCAGCAGGCCCAGGGACAGCAGCACGAGGACGATCACCGTCCGGGGCCGCACACCCCGCGAGAGCTCCCAAGCCCGGCTGCGCAGCCTGAACACGAGCCCGCTCACCAGCGAGTCGAGCCCGCGCTCACACCGGGCTTCCCGCTCGGCCCCGGCCGACCTGCGCCCTTGCCACCCGTCCATCGCGTCCTGCCTCCTCGCGTACCCGCCCCCAGGTCCGCCGACGCGGGTTCCCCGTCCGGGCGGACACTAACGCGCCGATTCGCGCGGCTACGGCCGGCTACCGCCCGGGACGGAGGCGGACGGCGAGGAGGCAGCTGTCGTCCGCGGGGTTGGGGCCGCCGAGGCGGGCGGCGATGTGGTCGAGCAGTTCGGCGAGGCCGGCTGCGACGCACTCCTCGGCGGCGCGCAGGAGGCGGCCCGGACGGCCGGTGCCGGCGTCGCGCCGGTTGAGCAGGCCGTCCGTCCAGAGCAGGACGGAGTCGCCGGGCCGCAGCGGCTGGACGGTGTCGCGGTAGCGGCTCTCCGGCAGGGCGCCGAGGACGGTGCCGGTGGGCCCGTCCGCCAGGGCGGCGGCGCCGTCCCGGACGACGGCCGGGGGCTCGTGGCCGGCCGCGCTCCAGGTGAGCGTCCGGGCGGCCGGGTCGAGCAGGCCGCACAGCACGCTGGCGATCCGGCGGCTCCCGCGGTGGCAGAGCAGCGAATTCAGCCGGGTGAGCCCGGTGCCCGGGCCGTCGCCCGTGCCGCACAGGCCGCGCAGGGCGTAGCGCAGTTCGGACATGGCCACGGCGGCCGTCAGGCCGTGCCCGCTGACGTCGCCGACGGCCAGCAGCACCGTGCCGTCCTGCAGCGCGGTGAGTTCGTACCAGTCGCCGCCCACCCGGCGGCGGTCCCCGGCGGGCAGGTAGCGGGCCGCGTGGTCGAAGTCGGCGAGCGGCGGATCCGGCTCGTCCGGGGCGGCCATCAGCGCGTTCTGCAGGGCCCGCGCGGTGCGGTGTTCGGCGGCGGTCCGGCGCTGCTGCTCGGCGAGCCTGGTCCGGACTCCGGCCAGGGCCTGCTCGGTGCGATGCCGCTCGGTCACGTCCTGGAGGACGCCCCGGACTTCCCGCACGCGTCCGGTGGCCGGATCGGGGATCGCCTCCGCGCTGATCCGCAGCGTCCGCTCCCTCGCCCCGGGCGGCCCGACCGCGACGTCCACCGGGCCCGGGTGCCGCCCGCCCAGCAGCAGCCCGGCGAAGGCCCGCACAGCGGGGCGGTCGGCTCGGTCGACGCACGCCAGTGTCTCGACCGCGGTGGCCGGGCCCGGCCGGTCCGGGTCGAGGCCGAGCAGCCGCCTCGCCTCCGTCGACAGCCGCAGGCCCGCCGTGCCGGGCGACCAGGTGAAGCTGCCGACGCCGGCCAGCCGCTGGGTGTCGCCGATCCCGACCACGGGCTCGGCGCCGCCCGGCGGCCGCCAGGTGAGCAGCAGACCGTCGAGGAACGGAACCGCGCGCAGGATGAGGGACTCCCCCGCGTCGGTGGAGTCGCCCGGCCTCGTGAAGTCCCGGATCCGGTCCTCGTGGCGGGCACTGGTCTCAGCGGCGTCGAGGATCCGGGCGAAGCCGCCGGTGGCGACGAGCCCGGGGAGGATCTCGGTGAGGCGCCGTCCGAGCATCGGAGCGGTTCCGGCCGCGGCGTTCGCGTACCTGACGCGAAGGTCGGTGACCGCTCCCTCGCGGCCGCCCTCGCGGACCACGGACAGCACGAGGACGGGTTCGAACATCGCGTCCAGCACACCGCGGAACCAGTACTCGCCGCCCGGGACCACCAGTCCGGGCTCCCCGCCGCCCGCCGCCGCGACGCGCAGCAGGTGCCCCGCCACCAGCCCGGACAGCGCGTCGAGGTACCGGGTGGCCGCGCGGGCCCGCTCGGGCGGGCCGTCCCAGCCGAGACTCATCGCCCCGACGATCCGGTCGCCGTTGCGCAGCGGCACCGCGCAGGCCGTCCGGCCGGGGACGATCCGGCCCGTCTCGGGCGAGCGGCCGCCGGCGTCGTCCGCGTCGAACTCCCAGACCATGCCGCCTCCGTGTGCGGCGGCGGCCAGCGGGACCCCGGTCTCCGGCGGGATGCGCCGCCACTGGCTGATCCGGTGCGGTTCCACGCCGTGGCTGCCGATCAGCGCGAGGGCGCCGTCCGGCTCCAGCAGGCCCAGGACGACGGCGACGACGCCGAGCGGTGCCACGGCCACCTCGTGGAGCAGCTGTGCCAGTTCCTTCGGCGTCTGCGCGCCCGCCAGTGCGGAGACGGCCAGGTGGTACCGGCCGGCCAGGCCTGGACCGGGGGCCGGCCGGGTGGCGCCCGGGGGCGCGGGAACGGGCGGATGGGCGGCCGGGTACGGGACGGGCCGGACGAACTCGTCGACGGCGTCCCGGAGCGACGCGTCCGCGGCGACGTCGCCGATCGGAGCCGCGAGACCCACCAGCTCGGCGGCGATGTCCGCGACCCTGCGGTTGGAGTCCTGCGAGAGTCGGATCAGGTGGCCGAAGGCCTCGTCCGGCGTACAGCCCAGGCGTTCGGTGAGCATGCCCTTCGCCTGCTCGATCACGCCCCGGGTGCGCATCGCCCGGCGCAGTCCCTCCGCCTCGGCACGCAGCCGGTCCACCGCCGCCAGCAGCACGGTCGTGTCGTCGGCCCTGGCGGTTCCTTCGCTGGTCCGGTGCTCAGACACAGGCCGCCGCCACGTCCGGGTAGAGCGGCAGCACCGCCGTCACGCCGCTCAGCTCCACGACGTCCCGCACCCGTGGCACGGCGCCCGCCAGCCGCAGCGCGCCGTGCGCTTCCCGCACCCGGCGGGCGGCGCCGAGCAGGGCGTTGAGGCCGGTCGAGTCGACGAAGCCGACCGCGGTCAGGTCGACGACGAGTCGGGGCGCGCTGCCGTCCACCAACGCGTCGAACAGCTTCCGCAGCTCGGGAGCGGCGAAATCGTCGACGTCACCGAAGAGTGGAACGACCGTCCAGCCGTTGAACTCGGAGAAGTCCTTCATCCGGATCACCTTCTCCACCTGGTTCCTCTTCCAGGCTAGGGCCTGTCGCCGCAACGGCTCCAGGGCCTGAGCCCGGGCGCCGTCACCCTCCGCCGTCCGGGTGCCACTCGGCGAGGGCGATCGTGGCGTCGTCGCGCAGGCGGTGGTCCTGGTGGGCGAGCAGGGCGTGGATCAGGTGACGCAGGGCCTCGGGGGCGGGCTCGCCGCTCGCCATGTGCCGGACGATGGTGTCGGTCAGGCGCTCCTCCCCGAAGGTCTCCCCGCTGGAGGAGCGGGCGTCGGTGACCCCGTCCGTGTAGACCAGGACGCGGTCGCCGGGCTGGAGCCTGATGTGGTGCACGGGTTGCGGGCCGCGGTCGTGGAACCCGAGTCCGAGCGGGAGTTCGGCGCGCCGTCGCAGGGCCTCAGCGACGACGTGCCGGCCGCGGATGAGCAGCGGGGTCGGGTGGCCGCAGTTGATCCAGGAGAGTTCGCCGGTGGCCGCGTCCAGGTCGGCCACGACGGCGGTGAGCAGCCGGTCGGGGATCCAGCGGCCCAGTGCGCGGTCGATGGCCCGCGCGATGGCCGCCAGGTCGCCGCCGGCCCGGCGGGTGCTGCGGCAGGCCGCGAGCGCGACCGAGCTGGCTCCGCCGGAGGCGAGGTCGTGCCCCATGGCGTCGAACACGGACAGGTGGAGGCGTCCGCCCGCCACGGAGTGGTCGAAGGCGTCGCCGCCGACCTCATAGGCGGGTTCGAGGACCGCACTGGAGGTGACGTCGCGGGTGCCGATGGTGCGCGGCGGCAGGAAGGCCCACAGGAGTTCGGCCTGCAGGCTCATCGGCCGGTCGCGAGTCGTGCGGACGATGACGTCGCTGTACGCGGACCCGGAGACCACGAGCAGGGCGACGAGCGCCGCCAGGGACTCCCAGCAGCCGGCCGGGTCCGGCTCCGGCGTCCCGGTCTCCACGCGCAGCACGCCGATCCGCTCGATCCCGTCGATCAGGGGGAACCAGCCGACGGCGGGCGGCCCGGCCGAGATCTGGGTGCGCCGCAGCCGGTAGGCGCGTCCCGCGAGCGTGGTCCCGATGTCGAGGCGATCGCCCGGGGCGCCGGCCTCCGGGTCCGCCAGCGGCACGAGGTGCCGTTGCTGGACGTCGGCCAGGAACACCCGTGCCCCCGCCCCGCCCAGCTCACGGGCCGCGTCCCGCACCGCGCCGGGCAGGTCACCCGGCCCGCTCGCCCGGGAACGGGCCAGGGCCCGCGCCAGCACTCCGCCCAGCGCCTTCTCGTCACACATCGCCGCCTGGCACCTCCCATCGCGCTCGCGCTCACCGCTCGCACCCGGAGGCCTGGGCCGGATAGCGGGCGGCCCGGGCGCCGTGGCCGACCCCAGGCCAGCGGCGGCCGGGCCGGTGGTGGGCCGGCCGCCGGGCGGCGCGCGAGGACCGTGCGAACACCCCGGGGTCGCCCGAAGCCACCTGCTCAGTCCTCACCGAGGACGGCGTAGGTCTCCGCATCGCCCTGCTCCCTGCTCTCGTCGTCCGGTGCGCCCGACGGGCGGGAGCACGCCGGTCCGCCGACATCGGGCCGGTCGGGTGTGCGGACGGCTCCGGCCGTACCGCCGGCTTCGCGCGCGTCCATGGTGGCCACCTCCGTGGTCGGTGCTTCGGGACCCGTCCGGCTACCCGGTGCCGGGCCCGGCAAACGGCGACGAGGTTTCACGACGCCCGGCCCGGTAAGCCGCTGCGACGAAGGAGAGCGGCGGACCGACGAAGCGAGGCTGCCATGACCGCGTTCGGCTACTTCCTGTCCTGCGAGGAGTTCACCCCCGCCCAGCTGGTCGAGCAGGCCCGGTGGGCGGAGCGGGCCGGTTTCACCCGGCTGGCGATCTCCGACCACTACCATCCGTGGAACGACGCCCAGGGCAGCAGCCCGTTCGTGTGGGGTGTGATCGGCGCGCTCTCGCAGGTCACCCGGCTCCCGGTGACCACACTGGTGACCTGCCCGACCGTCCGGATCCACCCTGCCGTCGTCGCCCAGGCGGCGGCGACCGCGGACGTGCAGCTGGTGGGCGGGCTGCGGCTCGGCGTGGGCACCGGCGAGGCCCTGAACGAGCACGTGCTGGGCGACCGGTGGCCGCCGTTCGGCGTCCGGGCGCAGATGCTGGAAGAAGCCGTCGCGGTGATGCGCGAGCTGTTCACCGGCGGGCTCGTCAGCCACCAGGGCGCGCACTACACCGTCGAGAACGCCCGGCTCTACACGCCGCCGCGGGACGGGCGGCTGCCGGTGTACGTCTCGGCGTTCGGCCCCAAGGCCGCCGAGGCGGCGGCCGAGTTCGCGGACGGGCTGGTCACGATGAGCCCGGACACCGACCTCACCGGCCGCTACCGGGCCGCGGGCGGTTCCGGACCGGTGCTCGGCGGCGTGAAGGTGTGCTGGTCGCAGGACCGGGCCCGGGCGGTCAAGACCGTCCACCGGCTCTGGCCGAGCGAACTGCTGCCCGGCGAACTCGCCCAGGTCCTGCCCACGCCGCGGCACTTCGAGCAGGCCACCGAGCTGGTCACGGAGGAGATGGTGGCCGGCTCGGTCACCTGCGGCGACGATCCGCGCGAGCACGCCGACCGGTTGCGCGGCTACGTCGACGCCGGGTTCGACGAGGTGTACGTCGGCCAGATCGGCCAGGAGCAGGAAGGGTTCTTCGACTTCTACCGTGAGCGGGTCCTGCCGCGGCTGGAATGACCGGGTGATGGCCGACATGCGGCAGGAGGTGGGCCGTTGAGCACGCCCGACAGCACCGCGCCCGCCCCGCACGCCCTGCGCGACTACGCCCTGCTCGCCGACGGCCACCGCGGCGCCCTCCTCGGCCCCTGCGGCGACATCGTGTGGATGTGCGCCCCCGCCTGGGAGGACGACGCCGTGTTCGCCGCACTGATCGGCGGCGCCGGCTGGTACACCGTCACCCCGGACGGCCCCTTCGTCCGGGGCGGTTACTACGAGCCGGGCAGCCTGGTCTGGCGCAGCCGCTGGATCACCACGGGCGGGATCGTCGAGTGCCGCGAGGCCCTGGCCCACCCGGGCGACCGGCACCGCGCCGCCTTGCTGCGCCGGATCGAGGCCGTCCACGGCGACGCCCGGGTGGACGTCCGCCTGCGCCCGGCGGCCGGCTTCGGAGCCCACCCGCTGTGCGAGCTGCACCGCGACGAACGGGGGGCCTGGACGGGCCGCACCGGCGGCCTGCACGTACGCCTGACCGGTGCCCCGGACGCCCGGCCGGACGGCGCCTCCCTGCACACCGCGGTGTTCCTGGAGGCCGGCGGGCGGCGGGACCTCGTCGTGGAGATCTCCGACCGGCCCCTCTCGGCGCCGGATCCCGCCGACTCCCTGTGGCGGTCGACCGAGGCCGCCTGGGCCGCCCGCGTGCCCGACCCGGTCGGCGTCATCGGGCAGCGGGACGCCCGTCACGCCCACGCCGTGCTGAGCGGGCTGACCGGACCCGGCGGCGGTACGGTGGCCGCCGCCACCACGAGCCTGCCCGAGCGGGCCGAGCAGGGCCGCAACTACGACTACCGTTACGTGTGGGTGCGCGACCAGGCGTACATCGGTCAGGCCGCCGCGGCCGCCGGCGTGCACGAGCTGCTGGACGGCTCCGTACGGTTCGTCACCGCCCGTCTGCTGGACGACGGCCCCGCGCTCGCGCCCGCCTACACCGCCACCGGGTCGACCGTCCCGGACCAGCGCACACTGGACCTGCCCGGTTACCCGGGCGGCTTCGACGTGGTCGGCAACCACGTCAACCGCCAGTTCCAGCTCGACGTCTTCGGCGAGAGCCTGCTCCTGCTCGCCGCGGCTGCCCGTCGCGACCGGCTGGACGTCGACGGGCGGCTCGCCGCGCTCACCGCCGCCGACGCGATCGCCGCCCGCCACCGGGAGCCGGACGCCGGAATCTGGGAGCTGGACGCCGACCGCTGGGCGCACAGCCGCCTGATCTGCGCCGCCGGCCTGCGCGCGATCGCCGCCGCCCCCGGCACCGGCGGAGGACGCGCGGCTCGCTGGGAGGCGCTGGCGGACCTGATCGTCGCCGAGACCTGCGCCGACTGCCTGCACCCGGACGGCCGCTGGCAGCGCTCACCCGGCCGGAGCGGTGTGGACGCGGCCCTCCTGCTGCCGGCCCTGCGCGGCGCTTTGCCGGCCGACGACCCCCGCACCACCGCCACCCTACGGGCCGTCCGGCGGGACCTCGGGCAGGACCATTACCTGTACCGGTTCCGCCACGACCGGCGGCCCCTGGAGGACGCCGAGGGCGCGTTCCTGCTGTGCGGCTTCGTCATGGCCCTCGCCGAGCACCAGCAGCACGACGAGGTGGAGGCGGTGCGCTGGTTCGAACGCAACCGCGCGGCCTGCGGCCCGGCCGGCCTGTACGCGGAGGAGTTCGACGTCGCCCAGCGCCAGCTGCGCGGCAACCTGCCCCAGTCCTTCGTCCACGCGCTGCTGCTGGAATCCGCCGCCACCCTGGTGTCCGGCCACTGACCGGGCGGGCGCGCAGACGGCCGTCAGGCCGGGAGCCGGGCCAGCAGGCCGGCGTCCAGGTCCGCCAGCAGCTCGGCGGTGTCGCGGTGCACCTCGGCGGCGCCGCAGCCGAGGAGCTCCTGGGCGGAGAAGCCGCCGCTCTCGACGGCCACGCACGGCACCCCGGCACGGCCCGCGGCGGCGACGTCCCACACGGTGTCGCCGACGAACACCGCGTCCGCGGGGTCGGCGCCCGCGCGCTCCAGCGCCGCGTGGACGAGGTCCGGCGCGGGTTTCGTCGCGGCCACGTCGTCGGCGCAGGTGGCCGCTTCGATGACGTCGTCGGCGCCCAGGGCACGGCGCAGCACCGCGAGTTCGCGCGCGGAGGCGGAGCTGGCCAGGACGATCCGCCAGCCGCGTGCGGCGCAGGCGCGCAGGAGGTCGGGGGCGCCGGGCAGCGGTGCGATGACCGGCCAGTGGCTGGCGTAGAGGGCGTCGTGGGCGGCGGTGATCGCCTCGTCGTCCCCGTGGTCGCGGTGCTCCCCGAGGAGGTGGTCGAGCAGTTGGTCCCCGCCCATCCCGACGGCCCGGTGGACACGCGCGGCGGGGACCGACCGGTCGTACTGGCGCAGCGCCTCCCACCAGCTCAGGGCGTGCAGGTAGGCGGTGTCGAGCAGGGTCCCGTCGACGTCGAAGAGTGCCGCTGCGGTCTTCATGGCTCTTCCTTCCGGGTCTCAGGCGGTGCGGTACTCGGCGGCTCGGGCGGGCGCGAGGCGCAGCCCGTGGCCGGGGGTGCCGTCCGCGCCTGGGGTGACGGTGCCGCCGGTGGGGTCGAGGGTGCCGTCGAAGAGCAGCCGCTCGATCCGGACGTGGTCGTGGAACCATTCCAGGTGGCGGCAGTTGGGGACGGCCGCGGCGACGTGGGCGTGCAGGTGGGGGGCGCAGTGGGCGGAGACGTCGAGGCCGTGGGCTTCGGCGAGGGCCGCGACGCGCAGCCAGGCGGTGAGGCCGCCGCAGCGGGTGGCGTCGGCCTGGAGGCAGTCGACGGTGGGGATCATGCGGGCGAAGTAGGCGAGGTCGTAGCCGTACTCCCCCGCGGTGACGTCGGGGGTGACGGCGTCGCGGACGGTTCGCAGGCCCGTGAGGTCGTCCGAGGAGACGGGTTCCTCGAACCAGGTGACGCCCTCGTCGGCCAGGGCGTGGCCGAGGCGGACGGCCTGCTTGCGGTGGTAGCCGCCGTTGGCGTCGGTGTAGAGCTCGGTGCGGTCGCCGACGGTGGCGCGGGCGGCTCGGACGCGTTCGAGGTCGCGGCGCTCGCGGGTGCCCCACGACTCACCGATCTTCATCTTGACGCGGGGGATGCCCTGTTCCCCGGTCCAGCCGCGCAGTTGCCGTTCCTGCTGAGCGGCGGAGTAGGTGGTGAAGCCGCCGCTGCCGTACACGCGGACGGGCCGGGCGGCCGCGCCGAGGAGCCGGACCAGCGGCAGGCCGAGCAGGTGGCCTCGCAGGTCCCACAGGGCGAGGTCGACGGCCGAGATCGCGCCGGCGACCAGCCCGGGGCGGCCGGTGTTCCGGACGGCCCGGTTCATGGCGTCCTGGGCTCCGCTGGTGTCGTGCGGGTCCCGGCCGGTGAGCAGCGGGGTCAGTTCGTCCCGGATGACGGCGGCGGTGGCCGGCGCGCCGTAGGTCCAGCCGATGCCGGTGTACGGGCCGCTGCGGGCCTCCGTGAGGACGAGCGTGGTGTGGTCCCAGGCGATCGTGCCGTCCGCCTCCGGGGCGTCGGTGGGGACGGTGTAGACGCGGACGCCGATCCGCTCGATCTCGTTCATCCCGGTGCTCGCAGTCCGGAGCGCTCCCCCGCGGCGAGCAGGCCGGCCGCGCGGTCGACCAGGGCCATGATGGTGAGCGCGGGGTTGGCGCTGCCCTGGGTCGGCAGGACGCTGCCGTCGGTGATGAGCAGATTGGGCACGGCGAAGGTCCGCAGCCGGTGGTCGACCACGCCGGCGAAGGGGTGGTCGGCCATCCGGCAGCCGCCGACGAGGTGGGCGTAGCGGTCGATGGTGATGACCTCGCTCGCGCCGGCGGCGCGCAGGATGTCCTCCATGACCGTGCGGGCGGCGCGGATCAGCATCCGGTCGTTGTCGCACTGGGAGAAGGCGAACTCGGCGACGGGCAGGCCGTGCCGGTCGGTCTCGGCGGCGAGGGTGACCCGGTTGTCCGGTTGGGGCAGCAGCTCGGCCATCGCGCCGAGGGTGGCCCAGTGGACGTAGTCGCCGAGGTAGGTCCGCAGGTCGGCGCCCCAGTGGCCCTGGGCGACGACGTGCTCGGCCCAGGTGATGGGCAGCGGGGAGATGTTCTGGATGGTGAAGCCGCGCCGGTAGGGCCGGTCGGCGCCGGTCTCGTAGTACTGCTCCGTGGAGACCTCCGGCGGCGGGGCCTTGTAGGCGCGGATCTCCTCGTCGAACCGGCCGGAGGTCTGCGGGGCGCCCTGCATCATGACGTAGCGCCCGACCAGGTCGTGGTTGTTGCACAAGCCCTCGGGGAAGCGTGGGCAGGCGGAGTTGAGCAGCAGGCGCGGGGTCTCGATGGCGTAGCCGGCGACAGCCACCGTTCGGGCCCGCTGAAGGTGTTCGCGGCCGTGGTGGAAGTACCGGACGCCGCGGGCGAGTCCGGCGGCGTCGAGTTCGACGGCGGCGGCCATGCAGTCGGCGCGGATCTCGGCACCGTGGACGAGGGCGTCCGGGACGTGGGTGATCAGCGGAGAGGCCTTGGCGTTGACCTTGCAGCCCTGGAGGCAGAAGCCCCGGTAGACGCAGTGCGGGCGGCGGCCGAAGCGGCCGTTGGTGATGGCGACGGGGCCGACCCGGGCCTGGATGCCGAGGGCGGCGGCGCCGCGCAGGAAGACCTCGCCGTTGCCGCCGACCGGGTGCGGCGGGTGCGGGTAGGGGTGCGGCTCGCCCCAGGGCCAGTACTGGCCGGCGACCGGGAGTTCCAGCTCCAGGCGCCGATAGGAGTCGCGCAGGTCCGAGTAGTCGATCGGCCAGTCGGCACCGACGCCGTCGAGGCTGTGGGTGCGGAAGTCGGAGGGGTGGAACCGGGGTGCGTAGCCGGCGAAGTGGACCATCGAACCGCCCACGCCCCGGCCGGAGTTGTTCGAGCCGAGCGGGACGGGATCGGTGCCGGAGATGACCCGGGGCTCGGTCCAGTACAGGTGGTGCGAGCCGGCCTCGTCGCTGACCCAGTCGGTGAGCGGGTCCCAGAAGGGCCCGGCCTCCAGCACCACGACGCGCCAGCCCCGGCGGGCCGTCCGCTGGGCCAGGGTGGCGCCGCCGGCGCCGCAGCCGACGATCAGCAGGTCCACCTCGTCCGCGTCGTCGTAGCGCCGCATGTCGCGCAGCAGGGTGTGGTCGAAGCCGCGCCCGTCGCGGGGCAGCAGCCAGGCGGAGGCGTTGGTGCGCCGGACTTCCCGTTCGGCGGCGGCGTTGGCCCGGACGGTCTCGGCGGCGGCGCGCAGCCGGGAGTGGCGGCCGGGGTCGGTGGCGGGCGGCAGCGGGCGCACCGGCTGGTGGTCGGGCGGCCGGGGCGGGCGGTTGCGGGCGTCGGCGACCTCCCAGGGTTCGCGCAGGCCGATGCCCAGGCGCAGGTAACCGCGTGGGTGGGCGGGGCCGCCGAAGCCGATCTCGTTCCAGGCGGTGGGGTGGGAGTAGAAGGCGGTGCACGCGTACCTGGTCCACAGGCTCCACACGTGCTTCGCGGGCAGGCCGTGCCAGCGTTCGCCGTCCAGGTCCGCGACGCGACCGACCAGGGCCCGCTGCCGCACCTCGGTGAGCGCCGCGAACGGGCCGTCCGCGTCCGTGTCCAGGGCGTGCAGGGAGCGGCGCCAGGCCTCGTCGTCCCTCGGCATGTCGGTGTAGTGCCAGCCGTCGGTCTCCAGCTCGGCGAGCCGGGCGTCGATCGTCCGCAGCAGCGGCGGGTCGGGGTGGTCGAGCAGTTGGTCCAGCAGGGCGCGGGCGGTCGCCTCCTCGCCGGGGGTGAAGAACCTCAGCGGCGGCTGCGGCCCGGTGCGGGCCAGCACCACGGCCGCCGTCTCGCGGTCCCAGTACCGGGATTGGGCGAGCACGTCGAAGCCGGGGAAGCGCGGTTCAGGCATCGCGGGACTCCCGGCGCAGTACCGCGGCGACCAGGCCCATCCCTCCGACCATGCTCATCAGCAGCGGTGCGAACAGCGGCGGCCCCATCTCGACGTTGTAGCGGGCCATCGCCCAGCCGCCCGGCTTCTCCGCGATGCCCCGGGCGTGCAGCCAGGTGCCCTGGACGCCGTTGGCGGCGATCGCGGCGGAGGCGACGGGGAGCATCGTGTGCGCGGCCCGCGGGCTGAGCGCACCGGCCACCCCGGCCACCGCGCCGACCGGCCCGAGCCACACCGGCCACCACATCACGCGGTTGCCGAAGCCGGCCCGGTCGTGCTCGAGGTAGATCTCGGCCGCCGTGACGACCGAACCGGCGGCGGTGGCCAGGGCGAGCGAGCGCTGGAAGCGCCCGGAGCGCACGTTGCGCAGCGCGAGGTCAACGGCGCCCATGCCGGCCTCCGAAGGAGGGCAGGAGCTCCTGCAGCTTGGCCTTGAACCCCTGGCGGACCATCGCGACGCGGTCGCTGTCGCCCCGCAGGACGGACTCGGCGGCGGCCTGGATCTGGTCCCAGGTCGCGTGCGGCGGGATCGGCGGCACCGCCGGGTCGGTGCGCAGCTCCAGGACGAACGGGCGGTCGGCGGCGAGGGCGTGCCGCCAGCCGTCCGGCACCTCGCCCGGGGCGTTCGCCCGCTCGGCGCGCAGGCCCAGGGTGCGGGCGAAGGCCGCGTAGTCGACGTCGGGCAGTTCCTGGGAGGGCAGGAAGCTCGGCTCGCCGGCCATGGCCCGCATCTCCCAGGTGACCTGGTTGAGGTCGCGGTTGTTGAGCACCGCCACCACCAGCCGCGGGTCCTGCCACTGCTGCCAGTACTTGGCGATCGTGATCAGTTCGGCGAGGCCGTTCATCTGCATCGCGCCGTCGCCGACCAGGGCGATCGCCGGCCGGTCCGGGTGGGCGAACTTGGCGCCGATCGCGTAGGGCACGCCCGGGCCCATGGTGGCGAGCGTGCCGGACAGCGAACCGCGCATGGTGCCGTGGAAGCGCAGGTGGCGGGCGTACCAGTTGGCGGCGGAGCCGGAGTCGGAGGTGACCATGGCGTCGTCGGGCAGCAGGTGGTCGAGCTCGTGGATCGCGTACTCGGGGTTGATCGGATCGGCCTCGACCGCGGCCCGTCGCTCCATCACCTCCCACCAGCGCTCGGTGTTGTCGCACACGGTGCGCTGCCAGCCGCGGTCCTCCTTGCGGACCAGCAGCGGCAGCAGCGCGTCGAGGGTGCGGGCCGCGTCGCCCACCAGGTTGACCTCGTACGGGTAGCGGAGCCCGACCATGAAGGGGTCGAGGTCGATCTGCACGGCCCTGGCCTTGCCGAAATCGGGCAGGAACTGGGTGTACGGGAAGCTGGACCCGATCGTGAACAGGGTGTCGCAGTCCCGCATCAGCTCGTAGGAGGGGCGGGTGCCCAGCAGGCCGATCGCCCCGGTGACGTACGGCAGGACGTCGGGCAGCGCGTCCTTGCCGAGCAGCGCCTTCGCGACGCCGGCGCCGAGCAGTTCGGCGGTCTCCTGCACCTGCCGCCGGGCGTCGCGGGCGCCCTGGCCGACGAGCATCGCGACCTTGCGGCCGGAGTTGAGCACGTCGGCGGCCCGGCGCAGGTCGTCCTGTTCGGGCACGACCGTCCAGTGCGGATTGCCGAGGCTGGACGGCACCATCTTGAACGCGTGCTCCGGCGGGCTGTAGTCGAGCTCCTGGACGTCGGCGGGCACGATGACGGCGGTCACCGTGCGCCGTGCGGCGGCGGTGCGCACCGCCCGGTCGAGCACGTTGGGCAGTTGCTCGGGGACGGTCACCATCTGGCAGTAGTCGGCGGCGACGTCCTTGAAGAGGCTGAGCAGGTCCACCTCCTGCTGGTAGGAGCCGCCCATGGCGCTGCGGCTCGTCTGCCCCACCAGGGCGACCACCGGCACGTGATCGAGCTTCGCGTCGTACAGTCCGTTCAGCAGGTGGATCGCGCCCGGGCCGGACGTCGCCACGCACACGCCGGTGCGCCCGGAGAACTTCGCGTAGCCGACCGCCTCGAACGCGGCCATCTCCTCGTGCCTGGCCTGGACGAACACCGGCCGGTTCTCGGCCCGGCCCCAGGCCGAGAGCAGCCCGTTGATGCCGTCGCCCGGATAACCGAAGACGTGCTCGACGTTCCAGTCGCGCAGCCGTTCCAGGATGTGATCGGAAACCTTCGGGGACACGGTGCTCCTCCTTCACGTCCGTCACGCGGGTCTCCCCCGCAGGCGCGGCTTTCCGCTCCGGCGATCCGGAAACGTCCGCACCGGCGCGAAGAGCGCCTGCGGCGCACGGCACGTTTGCCCGCCCCGGGCACGGCTACACGCGTGGGACGGCAGCAGCGCAGACCTGGTCGGCGGCCCGCGGTCCGGGTTCCTGCGTCGATCCAGGAGGAGTGCCCCGATGACGCCAGCGCGCACAGGACGGACCGGACGCGGCCACACACCGCGGGCCGGACGGCGGGAATCGGCCGACGAACGGGCCGACCGTCGCTGGACCGACCTGCTCCAGGAGGTGCGCGTCGCCCAGACCGGTTCTCAGGTGCTGTTCGGCTTCCTGCTGAGCGTGGTCTTCATGCCCCGTTTCACGCAGCTGGGCGGATTCGACCGGGGCCTGTACGTGGTCACCGTCGCCCTCGGCGCCCTCGCCACGGGTACGCTCACCGCGCCGGTCGCCTATCACCGGATCTTCGCCGGACACCGCCTCAAGCCCCAACTGGTCGATGCCGCCGCACGGTTGGTGACGATGGGCCTGCTCCTGCTGGCGCTCACCATCGGCTCCGCCCTCCTGCTCCTGCTTCGTGTGGCGACCGGTTCCACGGCCTCGGGCTGGATCGCCGGATCCGTCATGCTCTGGTTCGTCTCCTGCTGGTTCCTCCTGCCGATCCGGCACCTGCACCGCAACAACGGGCGGTGCACGTCGCCGCCCGCGGCCCCCGGCGGGGAAGACCCGCCGGACGACCGACCCTGACGTTTCGGCGCCACCGGCCCGGCAAGACGCCCGACATGACGACGACGAGCGCGCGTTCCGGGCCCCGCACGGTGGTCATCACCGGCGCCACCGCCGGCGTCGGCCGGGCGTGCGCCCGGGCCTTCGCCACCCGGGGCAACCGCCTCGTGCTCGTCGCCCGCGGAACCGCCGGGCTGCGCGCCGCGGCAGCGGAGGCCCGGGCGGCCGGCTCCCCGGTGCGCACCATCGCCGCGGACGTCGCCGACCCGCAGGCGTGCGAGGCCGTCGCAGAGCGGGCCGAGGCGGAGTTCGGGCCGATCGACGTCTGGGTCAACGACGCCTTCGTCTCGGTCTTCGCGCCGTTCACGGAGATCAGCGCGGAGGAGTTCCGGCGGGTCACCGAAGTCACCTACCTCGGGTACGTCAACGCCACCCGCGCCGCGCTGCGCCGGATGCTGCCGCGCGACCGCGGCACGATCGTGCAGGTCGGCTCGGCCATCGCGTACCGGGGCATCCCGCTGCAGACCGCCTACAGCGGCGCCAAGCACGCCCTCCAGGGCTGGCACGAGGCGCTGCGCTGCGAACTGCTCGCGACCGGCTCGGGGGTGCGGGTGACGATGGTCCAACTGCCCGCCGTCAACACCCCGCAGTTCGACTGGGTGCTCAACCGGCTTCGCGGCCGGGCCCGTCCCGTCCCGCCGGTCCACCAGCCCGAGCTCGCCGCCCGCGCCGTCCGGTACGCCGCCGACCACCCCGGGCGCCGGGAGTACTGGGTGGGCGCCAGCACCGCCGTCACCCTGGTCGCCAACGCGGTGGCCCCCGGGCTGCTCGACCGCTACCTCGCCCGCAACGGCATCGACGCCCAGCAGGACGAGCGGCCGCGCCCGGCCGGGGCCCCGGTCAACCTGTGGGCGCCCGGCGACGGCTCCGAGGACCACGGCGCCCACGGGCGGTTCGACGCCGAGGCCCGCGAGCGCAGCGCGCAGCTGTGGGCCTCCCAGCACCACGGCCTGCTCGCGGCCGGGGGCGCGGCCCTGCTCGGCGCCGCCGCGGCCGGCGCACGGGCCCGGGGACGGTGACCGGCGGTGGCCGCACCGCACGCCGCGCCGCCGGACGGCGGGTTCACCGCGACGGCGCATGGAATCGCGCGAGCCGGGCAGGCGCCGCGTGGGGCGGCCCCCGCCCCGACAGCGAAGGGAGTGCACGGCATGGGTACGTCCGACAAGATTCGCAACATGGCCGAGAAGGCCCGCGGCAAGGCCAAGGAGGCCGCCGGCAAGTCCATGGGCGACCGCCCGATGGAAGCCAAGGGCCGGGCCGAACAGGCGAAGGGCGACCTGAAGCAGGCCGCCGAGAAGATCAAGGACGCGGGCAAGCACTGACCCGGCATCCGGCGGCCGCCCCAGGGCGGCCGCCGGATCGGAGTGTCGCCGTGGGGGAGTCCGCCGCATCCGCATGGTTCGCGGTCCACGAGGAGGTGAGCAGCATGAGCGGCCAGAAGGAGCACGCACCGGCGGACCCGACCGTCCCGGTCGAGACGCCGGAGTCGCGGATGACCGGCGAGGGCGGTCCGCCGCCCGAGCACGAGGAGGAGAAGGGGCCGCAGGACGGCCCGGAGTACGAAGTCACCGAGCCCGCCCACGAGTCCGCACCACCCGGTCGGGACTGAACGCCTGGCCGATCATCACAGGACCCGGCCCCGCGCTGCGGCGAACGGGTGATCCGCGGCGGCGATCCCGCGGGCGGCGGCGTTGCGCGCGCGACCGGCCCACCGCCCGGACGGTACACCTGGGGCCGCTCGCCACAGTGGCGGGGTCGATGGCGGGACATGGGGGCGGTGCGGTGCGATCGGTCTTCGAACTTCTGCTCTGGTGGGGCCTGTTGCTGCTCCTCAATACCGTGTTCATCAGCTCGGTGACCCCGCTGGAGGTTGCGGTCGGCGGCGGTGTCGCGCTCGTCGGGGCCATCGGCGCGGCCGCCGTGCGGCGCGCCAGCGGGGCTGCCCCGGGTGGTCCGGCCCGACTCGCGCGGGCGCTGTGGGCCTTCCCGTGGACCCTGCTGGCCGACACCGGCCGGCTGGCACTCCTCGTGCTCTCGCCCGCCCGCCGGCGGCAGGCCGGATTCCGAACCGTCCGGCTCCCCTCCGGGACCGGAGCGGCCTGGGCCGCGGCACTGCTGTCCTCGACGCCCGGCGCGTACGTCGTCGACACCGAGGACGACGTCCTCACCGTGCACGCGGTCGGCGGCCAGGTGTCCGTTCTGGAAGGCGCGTTGACGGGTGGGGAGCGGTGAACGCGTGGCTGCTGGCGGCGGCCGTCCTCGCCACCGGCGGGCTCGGCCCGTGCCTGCTGATCGGCCTGCGCGGCGAACCGCACCGGCGCCTGGCGGGGCTCAACCTCGCCGCGACGGCGGGCTCCGCCGTCCTGCTCCTGCTCGCCCAGGGCTTCAGCCGCACCTCGTACACCGACCTCGCCCTCGACCTCGCGGTGCTCGCCCCCGCCGGGACGCTCGTGTTCACCCGCTTCCTCGCCGGGAACGACCGATGACGGGGCGCCACACCGTCGCCGTGGCCCTGCTGTGCGCGGGCACCGCCACCTTGCTGCTGGCCGCCCTCGCGCTCGCCGTTCTGCCCGGCCCGTATCTGCGCCTGCACGCGCTCTCCCCCGCCGCCACCCTCGGTACGCCACTGATCGCCCTCGCGCTCGCCGTCGACACCGGGCCGGGGCGCGCGGCGGTGAAGCTGCTGGTGATCGGCCTGCTGCTGGCCGCCGGAGGCACGGTGACCACCATGGCCATCGGCCGCGCCACCGTCCGCGGCGAGCAGCGGTCCGACCGGGAGGCCGAGCGGTGACCGACGCCCTGATCGTGATCGCCCTCCTCCTCACCGCCACCACCGCGACCGCCGCCGCACTCACCCGCGACCCCGTCCGGCAGGCCGTCGTCCTCGCCCTGCTCGGACTGAGCCTCACCGTGCTGTTCACCGTGCTCCAGGCGCCCGACGTCGCCCTGTCCCAGCTCGGCGTCGGCAGCGCGATCACCCCGCTGCTGATCCTGCTGACCGTCCGCAAGCTGAGCCGCCGGGAGACTCAGCCCGAGGACGGCGACGACCACAGGGACCGCGCCGAGTGAGCCGGACCACCCGCCTGCGCCTGTTCCTGACCGCCGCCGCCATCCTCGCCGCCGCCCTGATCGTCGCGGCCGAGCAGCTCCCCGGCTTCGGCGGCGCCCACCACCCGTACGGCGAGCGGGCGGTGGCCGCCGGGCTGGCCCGGCAGACCGCCAACATCGTGTCCTCCGTCAACTTCGACCAGCGCGGCTTCGACACCCTCGGCGAGGAGTCGATCCTGTTCGGCTCGGTGCTCGGCGCGGGCATGCTGCTACGCCTGGCCCGGGACGAGCACAAGCGCCGGGCGGCAGCCGAGCCGGTCCTGCCCACCACCCGCCTGTTCGGCGCCACCCTGCTCCCGATCACCCTGCTGACCGGCGGATACCTCGTCGCTCACGGGCAGTTGAGCCCCGGCGGCGGCTTCCAGGGCGGTGTCGTGCTCACCACCGCCCTGCACCTGGCATACGTCGCCGCCGACTACCGCGTGCTGAAACGGATCCGCCCGTTGGCCGTCCTGGACGTCACGGACGCGATCGCCGCCGGCTCCTACGCCGCCCTCGGGCTGATCGGCCTCGTCCAGGGCGCCGGCTACCTCGCCAACACCCTGCCGCTCGGCACCTTCAACGAACTGTCCTCCAGCGGCCTGGTGGCCGTCATCAACGCCGCGGTCGGCGTGGAGGTCGCCTCGGCCGTGGTGGTGCTGCTGGCGCACTTCCTGGACCAGGCCGTCGAGGTCACCCCCGGCAGGAGGAACCGATGACCGTCCTGCCCTACCTGACGGCCGGGTGGATCCTGCTCGCCGGGCTGTACGGCCTGGTCACCAGTCGCAACCTGGTCCAGGCGATCGGCTGCCTCGCCGTCGCACAGTCCTCGACGTACGTCCTGCTGCTCGCCGTCGGCTACCGCCGCGACGCCACCGCGCCGGTCTACTCCGACCTGCCGACCGGTGCCCCGGTCGTCGACCCGGTGGTCCAGGCCCTCGCGCTCACCGACATCGTCGTCGGCGCGACCGTCACCGCGCTGCTCCTCTCCCTCGTGATCCAACTGCGCAAGCGGCACGGCACGGTGGACCCGGAGGATCTCACCGGGCTGCGCGGGTGACGCGCCGGTGAGCACCGCGGACCTGTTGCCGCTCGCCGTCGCCGTCCCCCTGCTGGGCGCCGCGCTGGTCGCCGTCGCCGGGCGGTGGCTGCCCCGCCCGGGCCGGGACGCGCTCGCCACCGGCTGCGCCGCCGCCGACGTCGGCTGCCTCGCGCTGCTGTGGGCCCGCACCGACCCGGACGGCCGCGCGGTGTCCTGGCTCGGCGGCTGGCGGCCGCACGACGGGCACAGCGTCGGCATCGTCCTGGTCGCCGACCGGCTCGGCAGCGGACTGGCGCTCCTCGCCGCCGTCCTGGTCCTCGCCGTACTCTGCTACGCCTGGCGCTACTTCGACGAACCCTCCGGCGAGCACGGCGGGATGTTCCCCGCGCTCCTGCTGCTGTTCCAGGCCGGCATGTGCGGCTTCGCGCTCACCGGCGACCTCTTCGACGCCTTCGTCTTCTTCGAACTGATGGGCGCCGTCGCCTACGCCCTGACCGGCTACCGCATCGAGGACCCGCGCCCGCTCCAGGGTGCCCTCGCCTTCGGGCTCGTCAACTCGGCCGCCGCGTACCTCTCCCTGCTCGGCATCGGCCTGCTCTACGCCAGGACCGGCGAGCTCGGCATGGCCCAGATCGGCGCCGCGCTGGACGAACGCGCGGCGGCCGGCCACGGCCGGGACGCCCTGGTCGTCGTCGCGTTCGTCCTGGTCCTCGCCGGTCCGCTGGTGAAGGCCGCGACGGCGCCCTTCCACTTCTGGCTGCCGGACGCCCACGCCGTGGCACCCAGCCCGGTCTGCATGCTGCTGTCCGGGGTCATGGTCGAACTCGGCGTCTACGGGGTGGCCCGGATCCACCGCGTCGTCTTCGCCGGCACGGGCGGGCTGCCGGACGCCGCCGTCCGGGACACCCTGCTCGCCGCCGGGGTGCTCACCGCGCTGGTCGGCGCCGTCATGTGCTGGCAGCAGCGCCACCTGAAGCGGATGCTCGCCTTCTCCACGGTCGGGCACGTCGGCCTCTTCCTCGTCGGCGCGGCGCTGCTCACCCCGGCCGGCCTCGCCGGGTCCGCCGTGTACGTGGCCGGCCACGCGGGCGCCAAGGCCGCCCTGTTCGGCCTCACCGGCGTCCTGCTCGACCGCTACGGCTCGGTGGACGAGCACGGGCTGCACGGCCGCGCCCGAGAACTCCGGCTGCCCGGACTGCTGTTCGCCCTCGGCGCGCTGGCCCTCGCCGGCCTGCCGCCGTTCGGCACCGGTCTGGGGAAGGCTCTTTCCGAGGATGCCGCCGGACGCCTCCACGGCTGGTTGCCCGCCGTGTTCGTCCTGGTGTCGGCCCTCACCGGCGGCGCGGTGCTGCGCGCGGGTCTGCGGGTCTTCGGCGGGATCGGCTTCCCGCCGCGGGAACACCCCGAGGTCGCCGCGACCACCGGCGAGGGCGAGGAACCGGAGATCCGGGAAGCCGGCCGCCGACTGCCGACGCCCATGATCGCCGTCCCGGCCGCCCTGCTGGCGGGCTGCCTCCTCGTCGGCGTCGTCCCGGGAGTCGGCCGCGCCCTCGCGGCGGCGGCCGCGGCCTTCACCGACCGCACCGGCTACCTCGCCGCCACCCTCGGCCGGACGGCACCGGCCGGCGCCCCCGCCCCGGACACCGACTGGACGCCCTCCGGCTTCCTCCTCGGCCTGCTCTCCGCCGCACTGGCCACCACCTTCGCCCTCGCCGCCGTCCGCCGCGACCCGACGCGCGGGACCGGCGCCCTGTACCGCTCCACCGTCCTGCCGCTGCGCCGCCTGCACTCCGGGCTGCTCGGGGACTACGTCGCCTGGCTCGCCGTCGGCCTGGCCGCACTGCTGGTCGCCCTCACCGCGCAGTTGTGACCCGGGCGCGCCGGAGGGCTCAGCCCCCAGCCCGAGAAGACCCGGCTCGTCGTCGAGTACCGCACCGGTCAGGGCAGGGGCAGGGCGTGCAGGCAGGTGTGCCGGCCGGGGCCGGCGGCGACGGCGAGCGGGCGGGCGACGCCGGCCGTGATCTCGACGCGGAAGGTGCCGGCGGAGTCCTGGAACACCGGCTGACCGCCCCGGCTCGTCTCGCCCGTGGCATGGACGATGACGACCTTGGCCGGTGCGTGACCGCCGGGGATGCCGGGAAGGGTGATCGCATAGCGTGACGAGGTGTTCATATTCACTCCCGCGTGGGTGGGCGGCTGCCGTTGAGGGCCGCGTGGACGTCGTCACGGATGGTGAACAACTGGTCGGTGCCGGTGATCTCCAGAAGTCGCCGGATCTGGGGTGGGGGTGCGGCCAGGACGAGCAGCGTGCCGCCCAGCACGGCGTGCCGGTGGGCCGCCAGAAGAGCGTTCAGACCGGCGGAGTCGCAGAAGCCGACCCCGGCCATGTCGATGACCAGCCGAGGCGGGCGGTCCCGCACGGCCCGGGTGAGGGTCTTCTCCAGCCTCGCCCGCTGCCCGTCGTCGATCTCGCCTTCGAGGCGGCAGACCACGGCCGTGGCCGTCGCGAGCACGGTGATCCGCAGGACGGGCCCGATGGCGTTGCCCGCGGTGGCCGGTATGACACGTCTGGACATGAGCGGGCTCCCTCCTCGTGAGGAAAGCTGTCGGTTCCGAACCTGCCCGGTTGCGTTTGCCGCAATCACCTGGGCGCCACCCGAGTTGGCCACTCGAACCAGCTCCGGCAACGGTTCGCGCGTGATCGAGCACTGCATGTGAAAACCCGTCACCGCCCGACCTGTCCGGGTCGCCCACCGTGTTCACGGCCTCGAGCAACGGGACGGTCCTGCGGCCTTGGGCGCCGGGCCCGTCCCGGAATCCGGAGCGACGGCCGTGCTGTTCTGCCAGCGGCAGAACACCGGCCGGACCGGGCTCGACGGTCACTACAGTCCGGTCTCATGGCGAAGATTTCGACGCGTACGGTCGAGTACCCGGCCGACGGTTTGACGATGATCGGGCACCTCGCGCTCCCGGCCGGGGCCGACCGCCGGCCCGCGGTGCTGCTCGGGCCGGAGGGCATGGGGCTCAGCGACGTCGAGCGCCGCCGGGCCGATGCTCTCGCCGAGTTGGGATACGTGGCGCTGGCCTTCGACCTGCACGGCGGGCGCTACCTGGGTGACCCCGAGGAGATGCTGGCCCGTTGCCTGCCGCTGCTCGCCGATCCCGACCGGATGCGGGGCATCGGTCATGCCGCGCTCGACGTGCTGCGCGCCGAACCGCGGACCGACCCCGACCGGATCGCCGTCGTCGGCTACGGCACCGGGGGCGCCGTCGGGCTCGAACTCGGGCGCGACGGCGCCGGCCTGCGCGCGATCGGGACGGTCAACGCCCTGACCACGGGCCGACCGGGCGAGGCGGCGCGCATCCGCTGCCCGGTGTGGGCCGGGGTCGGATCGGAGGACCCGATCATGCCGCCCGCGCAGCGGGAAGCGTTCACCGCCGAGATGCAGGCCGCGGGCGTCGACTGGCGCCTCACGGTCTACGGCGGAGCCTTGCACGCCTTCCACCACCCGCCGGTCGACCACCCCGCGGTCCCCGGTGTCGGCTACCACCGACAGCACGCGCGGCGAGCCTGGCGCGACGTCGTCGACCTGCTCGCCGAGTGCCTGCCCGTGACGGAGGACCTGGGGGGAAGCCTCCCGCCCCCACCTCGCTCTCTCGACGCTTGCTGAGGCCCACGTTCCAGTCCGCGTCCAGGGCCTCAACCTGCGGTGGCACCATACCGGCGGCAGCCAGGTCGGTCTCCGCGCTCGCCCCCCACCACCGAGATTCAGCCACCAAGTCCCGGTATTCGAAGGGGACTTAGCGACATCAAGGCACAGACCGTACCACCGGTGGCGGTCGGCCGTGGACCGCCTGGGTCCGCCGATCCGGAGCATCGGCGGGTGGCCTGCGGCCGCAGTCCCCTTCTCTCCTCCGCGCCACCTGGACGAACTCCATAACACGATGTGATGGGATGCTGGGATCTTCTGGACGGTGCCCCGGTCGGCCAATCTTCTCCCACGCGTGAAATGTCACATGGTGCGAGGAGAAAATGTGAGGCAGCGAAGAGTCGGGCTGGCCCTCGGGGCGGCCCTGGGGTTGCTGTCGGTTGCCGGCTGTACGGGATCCGACAGCGGCGTCACCGGCGGCCCGGAGGCGGCGGCGGTGAAGGGCGGCACGCTGCACGTGCTGTCCACCCTCGACCTGGAGCATCTGGATCCGGCGCGCAACTACGTCACGTCCTCGCAGGACGTGGGCCGGCTGATCTACCGGACGCTGACCACCCTCGCGGCCGCGCCCGGCCCGGCGGGCGGGAAGATCGTGCCGGACCTGGCCACCGACACCGGCCGGCCCGGCGACGGCGCGAGGACCTGGACCTTCACCCTCAAGCCCGGCGTGAAGTTCGAGGACGGACGGCCGATCACCAGCAAGGACGTCAAGTACGGCGTGGAACGCACCTTCGCCGCCGAACTGCCCGAGGGCCCTCCGTACGCCCGGATGTGGCTGGTGGGTGGCGACACGTACAAGGGCCCGTACAAGGATCCGGCCGGGCTCGCCTCGATCGAGACCCCCGACGACACCACCGTCGTCTTCCACCTCAAGCAGCCGGTGGCCGACTTCGGCTCGGCGGTGTCGCTGCCGATGTTCGCCCCCGTGCCGCAGGACAAGGACACCGGCGTCAACTACGACTCCCGCCCGTTCTCCTCCGGCCCGTACAAGATCGACGCCTTCGAGCCCAAGAAGCAGCTCACCCTGGTCCGCAACACCGGCTGGGACCAGGCCACCGACACCGTCCGCAAGGGCCTGCCCGACAAGGTCGTCATCGACCTCGGCCTGGACGGCGCGGTGGTCGACCAGCGGCTGATCGCCGGCCAGGGGGAAGACGCGAACGCGGTGGCGATGGAGCCGATCGGCCCGGCCTCGGTCGGGCGGGTGCTGAACGACCCGCGGCTGAAGAGCCGGCTGGTCACCGGCGACTCGATCAACACCCGCTACCTGAGCATCAACACCAAGCACAAGCCGCTCGACGACGTCCGGGTGCGCCAGGCGATCGCCTACGCGCTCGACAAGGACGCCCTGCGCACCACGCGCGGCGGCCCGATCGCCGGCGACCTGGCGACCAGCCTGCTTCCGCCCTCGCTCGGCTACCAGGCGCAGGACCCCTACCCGAGCAAGGACGGCAAGGGCGATCCGGACCGGGCCAAGGCCCTGCTCGCCGAGGCGGGCCACGCCGCCGACCTCGCCCTGACGCTCGACGCGCCCGCGTCGGCGACCGGCAAGGCCCAGGCCGAGGCGGTCCAGGCCTCGCTCGGCCGGGCGGGCATCACCGTGAAGATCAACGAGATCAGCTCCTCGGCCTTCTACAGCACGGTCGGCAACACCTCCCAGGAGCACGACCTGGTGATCGCCGGCTGGTCCCCGGACTGGCCGGGCGCCTCCACCTACCTGCCGATCGTCTTCGACGGCCGCCTGATCACCGCTCAGGGCAACAACAACTACGCGCAGTACGACTCCCCGGCCGTCGACGCGCAACTCGACCAGGTCGCCACGGTGGGCGACCCGGCCGCGGCCCAGGAGGCGTACGGGCAGCTCGCCCAGCAGATCATGCGGGACGCCCCGGTGGTCCCGTTCCTGTGGGACAAGGCGCCGATCCTCGCCGGCCCGAACGTCACCGGTGCCTACGGGCACATCGCCTTCGTCGGCCGGCTCGACCTGGTCTCCCTGGGGTTGCGCAAGTGACGGTGATCCGAAGGCTGTTGGCCCAGCGCTCGGCGGCCCTGGCGCTGGCCGTGGTGGTCGGGCTGATCCTGGTCGCGCTCTCGGCGCCGCTGATCAGCTGGATCGCCGGGAGCTCGCCGACCGCTTTCCACGGCGATGCGGTGGACCCGGCGCTCGGCGGCCTGCCGCGCGGTGCGGCGGGCGGGATCAGCGCCCGGCACTGGCTGGGCGTGGAGCCGGTCAACGGCCGGGACGTGCTTGCCCGGGTGGTGTACGGCGCCCAGGTGTCGCTGCTGATCGCCGTGCTCGCCACCGCCCTGTCGGTGGTGCTGGGCACGACGCTGGGGCTGGTCGCGGGCTTTTTCGGCGGCTGGGTGGACACCGCGATCGGCCGCATCATGGACCTGCTGCTGTCCTTCCCCAGCCTGATCTTCATGATCGCGCTGATCTCGGCGGCGCCCGGCACCGACCGGCGGCTCCTGCTGGTCGTGGTGCTCGGCTTCTTCGGCTGGCCGTACGTCGGCCGGATCGTGCGCGGGCAGGCCATGGTGCTCGCGCGCGGCGAGTTCGTCGCGGCGGCCCGGGTGCTCGGCGCCTCCCGCCGGACGCTGCTGCTGCGCGAGGTGCTGCCCAACCTGACCGGCCCGGTGCTGGTGGTGGCCACGATGTCGATCCCCGGCTGCATCGCCACCGAGGCCGGGCTGTCCTTCCTCGGCGTGGGTGTCCAGGCACCGACGCCCTCCTGGGGTCAGATGATCGCCACCGCCGTGCCCTGGTACGCCGCCGACCCCGCCTACTTCCTCATCCCCGGCGTCTTCCTGTTCGTCACCGTGCTCGCCTTCAACGTGCTCGGCGACGCCGTCCGGGACGCGCTCGACTCCCGGAGCCAGCGACGATGATCTCCTACCTGCTGCGCAGACTGGCCGTCACGGCGGCCATCCTGCTGGTGATCTGCGCCGCCACCTTCGCCATCTTCTACCTGATGCCCGCCGACCCGGCGCAGGGCGCCTGCGGCAAGGCCTGCAGCCCCGAGCGGATCGCCGAGATCCGCACCACCCTGGGGCTGAACCACTCGCCGCTGGTCCAGTTCCGCGACTACGTGGCCGGCATCGTCTCGGGACGGACCTACGGCACCGGCGCGCAGGCCGTCGACTGCCCCTTCCCGTGCCTGGGATTCAGCTTCCAGACGGACCAGCCCGTATGGCAGACACTCACCGGCCGGCTGCCGGTCAGTTTCTCGATCGCCATCGGGGCGGCGGCGCTGTGGCTCGTCGTCGGGGTCGGGGCCGGCGCCGTCTCGGCCCTCCGGCGCGGAAGCCTGTGGGACCGGGCCGCGATGGCGGCCGCCCTCGGCGGGGCGTCGCTGCCGATCTACTTCACCGCCCTGGTGCTGCAGTACCTGCTGGTCGTGCGGCTCCACCTGCTGCCGTACCCGCAGGCCGTGCCGTTCACCACCGATCCGGCCGGCTGGGCGCAGTCGATGCTCATGCCGTGGATCACCCTCGCCATGCTGTACGCCGGGATCTACGCCAGGGTCACCCGCAGCGAGATGCTGGAGAGCCTCGGCCAGAACTACGTCCGCACCGCCCGCGCCAAGGGCCTGCCCGAGCTCACGGTCGTACGGCGGCACGCCCTGCGGCCCGCCCTGATGCCGATCGTCACGATCTTCGGCATGGACCTCGGCGCGCTGCTCGGCGGGGCGCTGATCACCGAGTCCGTGTTCGGCCTGCCCGGAGTCGGCAAACTCGCGGCCGACGCCATCGCCTCCGCCGACCAGCCCGTGATCATCGGCGTGACGCTGTTCGCGGCCGGCTTCGTCGTGCTCGCCAACCTGCTCGTGGACCTGCTGTACGCCGTGCTCGACCCGAGAGTGAGGGCCGTCGGATGACCCTGCTGACGGTACGTGACCTGACCGTGGAGTTCCGCTCCGGCGTCCGCGCCGTGGACCGACTCGACCTCGACCTGGACACCGGACAGGTGCTCGGCGTGGTCGGCGAGTCCGGCAGCGGCAAGTCCGTCACCAGCCTCGCCGTCCTCGGCCTGCTGCGCGACGCCCGGGTCAGTGGCGAAATCCGCTTCGACGGAGAGGAGTTGACCGCTCTCGACCAGCGCTCGCTGCGCCGCCTGCGCGGCAACCGGATCGCCATGATCTTCCAGGACCCGCTGTCCTGCCTCAACCCGTACTACTCGGTCGCGTTCCAGATCGCCGAGGCGTACCGGGCGCACCACCGCGGTTCCCGCAAGGAGGCGCACCGGGTCGCGGTCCGCATGCTGGACCGGGTCGGGATCCCCGAGCCGGAGCGGCGCGCCCGCAGTTATCCGCACGAGTTCTCCGGCGGAATGCGGCAGCGCGTGATGATCGCGATGGCGCTGTGCCTGGAGCCCGACCTGCTGATCGCCGACGAGCCGACCACCGCGCTCGACGTCACCGTCCAGGCGCAGATCCTCCAACTGCTGCGCGAGCTGCGGGAGGAGGCCGGCACGGCCATCATGCTGATCACCCACGACATGGGCGTGGTCGCCGGGCTGGCCGACCAGGTCGTGGTGATGCGCCAGGGCCGGGCGGTGGAACACGGCCCGGTCCGGGACGTGTTCCACCGGCCGCGACATCCCTACACCCGCGGGCTGCTGGCCTGCGTGCCCCGCATCGACGGACCCCTGCCGGACCGGCTGCCCACCCTGGGAGCCACCGCATGAGCGAACGAGCCATCAGGAGGAGTGCGGTGGGCGACCAGCGAGCGGAGCAGGGAGGTGGCCGGGTCCTCCTTGAAGCGCGGAACCTGGTCAAGCGCTTCCCGGTACGCCACGGTCTGACCCGGCGGCCGGCCGGGCAGGTCGCGGCGGTCGACGGGGTCTCCCTGGCCGTCCGCTCCGGCGAGACCCTGGGCCTGGTCGGTGAATCCGGCTGCGGGAAGTCCACCGTCGCCAAGCTGATCACCCGGCTGGAGCGGCCCACCTCCGGCAGCATCCACTTCGCCGGGCGCGACCTCGCCGAGCTGGACGAGACGGCGCTGCGCCCGGTCCGCCGCGAGCTGCAGATGGTCTTCCAGGACCCGTTCTCCTCCCTCAACCCCCGGCACAGCGTCCGCCGGATCCTCACCGCCCCCGCTCGCTACCAGGGCCTCGAACCCGGGCAGCCGGTGGAGGAGTTGCTCACCCGGGTCGGCCTGAAGGCCGAACACGCCGACCGGCACCCGCACGAGTTCTCCGGCGGCCAGGCCCAACGCATCGGCATCGCGCGGGCGTTGGCGCTTCGCCCGAAGCTGGTGGTGTGCGACGAGCCGGTCTCGGCGCTCGACGTCTCGGTCCAGGCGCAGATCCTCAACCTGCTCAAGGACCTGCAGGACGAGTACGGGCTGAGCTATCTGTTCATCGCGCACGACCTCGGCGCCGTCCGCCAGATCAGCACCCGGATCGCGGTGATGTACCTCGGCTCGGTCGTCGAAACCGCCGACCGCGACACGTTGTTCGCCCACCCCGCGCATCCCTACACCCACGCCCTGCTCTCCGCCGTGCCGCTGCCCGACCCGGACGCCGAACGCGGGCGGGAGCGGATCGTCCTGCGCGGCGACCTGCCGAGCCCGCTCAACCCGCCCAGCGGCTGCCGGTTCCGCACCCGCTGCCCCAAGGCCGACGAACTCTGCGCCGCCGAACGCCCCGAGCTGCGGACGATCGCCGTCGGACAGCAGGTCGCCTGCCACCACCCCGAGAGGACACCGTGATCCAGTCCAGCTACCGCCTGCCGGGGTTGGCGGTGACCGACCACGTCTTCACCGCGCCGCTCGACCACGCCGCCCCGGCCGGCCCGACGATCGAGCTGTTCGCCCGGGAGCTGTGCGATCCGGCGAAGGCCGGCGACGACCGGCTGCCCTGGCTGCTGTACCTCCAGGGCGGACCGGGCGGGAAGTCCCCGCGCCCGCTGAACGCCACCGCCGGCTGGCTCGGCCACGCCCTGAAGACCCACCGGGTGCTGCTCCTCGACCAACGCGGCACCGGCCGGAGCACCCCGGTGACCGTACGCACCGCTGCTCGGTTCCGCACCGCCCGTCAACTGGCCGACCACCTCGCCCGATTCCGCGCCGACTCGATCGTCGCCGACGCGGAACTGATCAGACGCCGGCTGTGCGGGGACCAGCCGTGGGAGACCCTTGGCCAGAGCTACGGCGGCTTCCTCACCCTGACCTACCTCTCCTTCGCCCCGGAGGGCCTGCGCGCCTGCTACGTCACCGGCGGCCTGCCCGGCCTCGACGCCACCGCCGACGACGTCTACGCCGCCACCTACCCCCGCGTCCGCGACAAGACCACCGCGTACTACGCCCGCTACCCCGGCGACCGTGCACTCGTGCGCCGGCTGGCCGACGTGCTCGACCAGCGGCCGGTCCGCCTTCCCGACGGCGACCGGCTCACCGTACGGCGGCTGCGCACGCTCGGCCTGCTGCTCGGCATGGGCGACGGCGCCGAACGCCTGCACTGGCTGCTCGACGAGGCACTCGATCCGGACGGCGAGCCCGCGGCCACCTTCCTCCAGCAGGTGGCGAACCTGACCTCGTTCACCGACAACCCGCTGTTCGCCGTCCTCCAGGAGTCCATCTACGGCCGCCGCGGCACCGCCACCGCCTGGGCCGCCGCCCGGGCCATGGCCGAGCACCCGGAGTTCGCCGAGGACGCCGACCCGCTGCTGTTCACCGGCGAGATGTTCCACCCCTGGATGTTCGAGGACATCGCCGGGCTCCGCCCGTTCGGCGCGGCCGTCCACCTGCTCGCCGAACGCACCGACTGGCCCGACCTCTACGACCCGGCCCGGCTCGCCGCCAACCAGGTCCCCGTCGCCGCCGCCGTCTACCACGACGACATGTACGTGGACGCCGGACTGTCCCTGCGCACCGCCCGATCGGTCGGCTCGCTGCGGACCTGGGTCACCAACGAATGGGAGCACGACGGCGTCACCGCCTCCGGCGACCGCGTCCTCGCCCGCCTGATTCGCCTGGCCGCCGGCCTCAGCTGACCCCACTCCTGACCCACTCCTGACCCCACTCCCCCTCCCGCAGGAAAAGGAACACGAGATGAGACTCAGGGCCCTCGCCGCCGCCCTGGCCGCGACCCTCCCGCTGATCGCCGCCACCCCCGCCCTCGCCGACACCACCCGGGCCGGTACCTCCGCCCCGGCCTCCGCCTGCGCCATGCCCGGGAAGACCGGCTGGACGGACGAGGGCCACGACACCGACCGCACCCAGTTCCAGCAGCCGCTGGGCACCAAGCACGTGCTCATGCTGTTCGTCGACTTCCCCGACGCCGCGGCCACCGGCTCCCTCGACGACTACTACCACCAGCTGTCGCCCGCCGCCGACTGGATGAAGCAGGACTCCTACGGCCGGACCCGCCTGGACATCACGCCGCTCAACCGCTGGATCCACATGCCGCAGGACTCCGCCTCCTACGGCTTCCAGCGCGGCATCACCTTCGAACAGCACGAGCTGTACGTGAAGCAGGCCGTCCAGGCCGCCGACCCGTACGTGGACTTCTCCGGCTACGACATGCTCTACATCGTCCCCACCAAGTCCGCCTCCGCGATCGCCTTCTCGCCCACCTATCTGTACGACCCCACCTCCGCCGGCATCACCGCCGACGGCAAGCGGATCAAGTGGGCGGTCACCTTCGGCCAGGACATGTACCACTGGGGCTACAAGGTCGCCGACCACGAGACCTCCCACACCTTCGGCCTGCCCGACCTCTACTCCTTCGCCGCCACCGACTACCACCGCTACGTCGGCGGCTGGGACCTCATGGGCGACATCGCCGGCCCCGCACCCCAGCACACCGGCTGGGAGCGCTGGAAGTTCGGCTGGATCGACGACCACCAGGTCGCCTGCCAGCCCGTCGCCGGCAGCCGCACCGTCCGGCTGAAGGCCGTCGAACGCCCCGGCGGCACCAAGATCGCCGTGATCCGCACCGGCGACAGCACGGCGTACGTCGCCGAGTCCCGCCGGGCCGTCGGCGCCGACGCCAAAGCCTGCTCCACCGGCGTACTCGTCTACAAGGTCGACACCGCCGCCCAGACCGGCAACGGCCCCGTCCAGGTGCTCAACGGCACCCCGGGCGCGACCCCGCCGACCGGCTGCACCGCCCTCGACATGGCCGCCTACCAGCCCGGCCAGTCCTTCACCGACCCCGCCACGGGCGTGCGGATCGACGTGCTGCGCCACGGGCCGCTGTTCGACACCATCCAGGTCACCAAGCAGTAGGACCGCCGGTGATGCCCTCTCAACTCGCGCCGTG
The DNA here is from genome assembly GCF_049543595.1 of Kitasatospora sp. NPDC094028. Taxonomy (NCBI): domain Bacteria; kingdom Bacillati; phylum Actinomycetota; class Actinomycetes; order Kitasatosporales; family Streptomycetaceae; genus Kitasatospora; species Kitasatospora sp. NPDC094028. The sequence continues at coordinate 100,580 of NZ_JBMVFA010000013.1, forward strand.
ACGCCGCGCGGAGACCCCACAACAGCTCCGCTCCGAACGGCGCGGACGCTCCCGGCCGGGGACAACCCCTGGCCGGGAGCGACGACGTGCCGCTGGCGGGCGCGCCGGCCGACGCGGCCGGCCGGGCGCACCGGTGAACAGAACCAGTGAGCACCGGAAGGGAGTTCTCCGCTTCCATCATGCGATGTGATGGAGAGCTGGGAGCTACCGAAGGCACCGACCGATCCGGACGATAGCCTGCACGCTCCCCGCACGACGGCAGTGGCCGACGGTGCGCGGGAGCACTCAGGACACCCGGCTGACCGCCCGTACGGGCCCGGCCAGCCGGCTCGTCACCGGATCGATCCCTTCGGAGGCCCCCATGGACCCCTCGGTCAGACCCTGGCGCCCGCTGCCCGCAGCGCTCATTCTCGCCCTGGCCGCGCTGCTCGCCCTGGTCGTCGACCCCGCCCACCCCGCTCACGCGTTCAACGGCAGCACCTCGGCATGCGCCCTGCAGGGGACGACCGGGTACACCGACGAAGGCCAGCAAACCGACTACGCACGATTCCAGAACCCGGTCGGTACCAAGCACATCGGCCTGATCTACGTGGACTTCCCCGACGCCGGCGGCACCGCCCTGCCCCTCACGTCCTATGACGACACGCTGGCGGGCGCCAAGGACTGGATGTGGAACGCCTCCTACGGCCGGACCACGCTGGACATCCAGGCCCCGTACGCCAATTGGGTCCACATGCCGAAGAACTCCACCGAGTACGACTGGGAGCGCGGCTTCTCCTGGACCACCCACCAGGTCTACGTGAAGGACGCGCTCACCGCCGCGGCCGACGCCGGAGTCGACCTCTCCCGGTACGACATGTTCTACGTCGTGCCGACCGCCACCGCGACCGCGATCGGCCACTCCCCGACCTTCATCCAGGACCCCGCCGCCCCCACCTGGGTCTGGAACCCGCAGACCGGCGGCTGGGTGCTGATCCGCTGGGCGGTCACCTTCGGCCAGGACATGTGGCACTGGGGCTACAAGGTCGCCGACCACGAGACCAGCCACACCTTCGGCCTGCCCGACCTGTACGCCTTCAACGGCGATCTGAACCAGTACGTCGGCGGCTGGGACCTGATGGGCAGGATCTCCGGCCCAGCCCCGCTGTACTTCGGCTGGGAGGCCTGGAAGTTCGGCTGGATCACCGACGGTCAGGTGTCCTGTCTGACGTCGGCGGGCACGTACGCCACGACCCTGACCGGACTGGAGTACGGAGGCGGCGGCTACCGGCTCGCGGTGATCAGGACCAGCGCGACCACCGCCTACGTCGCCGAGTCCCGAAAGGCCGCCTACAACGACTCCGACACCTGCGCCACCGGTGTGCTCGTCTACAAGGTCGACACCTCCGTCACCACCGGCAACGGGCCGATCCAGGTGGTCGGCAACCCCGACGCCGCCGCACCCGCCGGGAACTGCACCGCGCTGGACATGCAGACCTGGCAGCCCGGCCAGTGGTTCCAGGACGACACCGCCCGGATCCGGATCTACGTGAACGCCTCCGACGCGTCCAGCGACACGGTCTGGACCTACCGGTGGTGACCGCGTAGCACCGCAGCGTTCCCGGCCGACGAGCGGTGCGGCCGACGCGACCCCGCGTCGGCCGCACCGTCCCGGCGTTCCAGCCAGCGCTGATAGACCGTGCTGCGAGCGGCCGCCGTCCGGTACGCCTCGGTGACGGTCCGCGCGAACGAAGGGCCCAGCGCCGCCAGCGGCCCTTCCTGGTGCCAGGCGACCAGATGCCGGTACCAGAGCGGATCGCCGGCGATCGGCCGTACGACGATGCCCGGCATCTCCTCGAAGGTGGCCTGGCAGAAGCTCACCGCGTGTCCGCTGCGGACCAGGTCCAGGACGAGCCGACCCTCCACCTCGTGGACCACACGCAGGCGATGGCCCAGGACGAACAGGGTCCTGGACCAGTACTCACGGATCCGGTCGTTGTCCGGGCCGGGAGCGGCCCAGTCCTCGCCCGCCAGGTCCTCCAGCGCCACCTCCTCCAGCGCCGCCAGCGGATGGGCCGCGGGCAGTGCCACGAAGAGCGGTTCGGTGGCGATCGGCTCGACCACGACCCCCGGGGGGAGCACGAGCTCGTATCCGGGGCAGTCGCCCACCACAGCCGCTTCGAGCCGGCCGCCCGCGATGTCCTCGACCAGCGGGACCGGGCACCCCTGGCCCCGCGAACTGATCTCGGCTTCCGGGTGGTGCGCCCTGATCGCGGAGATCAACCCGCCGAGCAACGGAGCGTTGACGGACCCGAGCCGGAACCGGTGCGGCGAGCAGCCCGTCTTCGCGGCGAGCGCGGAGACCTCCAGCAGCTCGTCGAAGGTCGGCAGCACCGCCCGTGCCCGGCTGAGGACCACCTCCCCGAACGCGGTCGGCACGATGCCCGACTGGGCACGGCTGAACAGCTCACCACCGAGCACCCGCTCGATCCGCGTCAGCTGGGCGCTGAGGCCGGGCTGAGTCAGCCGCAACGACGCGGCGGCCCGCGTCAGACTGCCGCTGTCCGCGATGCAGCAGATGATCCGGAGGTGGCGGAATTCGAGCTCCATGGCGAGATGGTAGGGAGATCAGCCGTCATCGAACAGGGGCCCGTCGGTAACTCGCCGGACGTCCGACGGGTTTGGCGGGTCGGCAACCGGCAAGCCGCCCGGTATGAACGCGACGCCTCTGCACACCCACCCGTGGTCCCGCCGGCTCCGGCACGCGCTGGACGCACCGGCGCGCTGGGAGGCCCTGGACCGCCCGGCCGGGCCGCTCGCCGACGCGGTCGAGTCCCTCCCGCTCGGCCCGTACCGCGACGCACTGCGCGGCGTGTGGCTGGGCCACCCCGTGCATCCCGTGCTGGTCCAGATGCCGCTCGGCTTCTGGACGTCGGCGGGTCTTCTCGACCTCGTCCCGGGCGCCCGACGGCATGCGGACGCCCTGGTGGCGGCCGGTCTGCTGACCGCCGGCCCGGCCGCTCTGGCGGGCTGGGTGGACTGGGCCCGGCTCGACCCGCCGCGGCGGCGCACCGGCCTCGTCCACGCCCTCTCCAACACCGCCGCCGTGCTGCTGTACGGCGACTCGCTCCTGGCCCGCTGCCGGGGCCGCCGCGCCCGGGGCCGGCTGCTCGGCCTGGCCGGGCTCACCGTCGTCTCGGTCGGGGCCACGCTCGGCGGGCACCTGGCCTATCGGCAGGCCGCCGGGCCCGACCGCGCCGCCGCCGTCCCGCTGCTGGCGCCGCTGGACTGGGTCGGGCTCGGCCCGGTCGAGGACTTCCCGCCCGACGAACCCGTCCGCAGGACGGTGGGCGAGCTGGCCGTGGTCGTCGTCCGCAGCGGCGAGCGCTGTCACGTGCTCGCCGAGCGGTGCACCCATCTGTCCGGGCCGCTCTCCGAAGGCGCGGTGGTGGACGGCTGCCTGCGCTGCCCCTGGCACGGCAGCGAATTCCGGCTGCGGGACGGCGAGGTGGTGTACGGACCGGCCACGGCGCCACTGCCGGTGCTGGAGACCCGGGTGCTCTCCGGCCACCTGGAGGCGCGGTTCCCCCGGGCGACCTGACCGATTCGCTTCACGTCCCCGCGTCGGACAGCGGGCCTGCCGTTCCCTCGTCCGGGCGTTCTCATCCGGGCCGGCGCAGGACGACCAGATCGGCGCCGACCCGGTCGACGACGGCGACGGGGTGGTGTCAGTCGGTCGGCAGCCGCAGTTCGCACCACACCGTCTTGCCGTAGCCGGCCGGACGCCAGCCCCATCGCAGGGCGAGTCGGCTGAGCAGGAACAGGCCGAGGCCGCCGCGCTCGTCCGGCTCGTGCGGCGGGCGCGGGCGCGGGGGGCGGGGGCTGGCGTCGCTGACCTCGATCCGCAGGCGTCCGGCGGCGCGGACCAGCAGCAGTGCCTGCGGGCGCCCGGTGTGCCGGACGGCGTTGGCCACCAGTTCGGAGACGAGCAGGACGGCGTCGGCGACGGCCAGCGGATCGGCCACGTCCACCAGGAACGCGAGGGTGAAGGCCCGGGCCCGCGCGACGGCCCCGGGCCGGGCCGAGAGCGGAAGGCGCCGGGACTCCGGTACCTGGGACGACGGGCGCGCGGACGGGACCCCCGCTCCATCCATGCGCCCGCACCTCCCTCAGTTCTCCGAACGTCCGCGGCATCCGCCGCGCTCAGTGGCCGAACAGGTGTCGTCTGCGGCCGGCTGCGGGAGGTGCCACCGGCCTGCCGACGGCCCGGCCGCCCTGTTCGGCGGCTTCTTCCTCCGGGGTCACGACCGTCTCCTCGTTCTCCGGTACGGCGGGTTCCGCCACCCGGGCGGCCCGCTCCGGGTACGCCTCGCGGGGGACGGCACGGCGCGCCCTGCCGAGGAACGGCCGCCGGTGCGCCCCGATCGGTCTCATCAGGGCCACGCCGAGGCAGAACACCAGGGCGAGGCCCACCCCGGCCAGGAAGACGCCCAGGCTGTTGAGGGTGGCCAGGTCGTTTCCCAGGATCGTCACCTGATAGTCGGGCCCGCCCGACAGATTGTCCGCGATCAGCAGTCCGGCGAAAGTGCCGGACGCCGCCATCAGCAGAACTCCGAGCAGCAACATGGGGATTCCTTTCCGTGAACGGTCACCCCCACGAGCCGCGCCTACCCGGGCCTGCTCGCCCCTAACACCGCGCGCCGGGTTCCCGGCGGCCCGGCCGGCGGGCGTCCGGACCGTACGGGGCTACGCCGTCTCCACGGCGAGGAGGCAGGTGTCGTCCCGGGTGTCGGCCGGGCTCAGCTCCAGGAGGCGGTCCAGGTAGCGCTCCAGGTCCGGGCCGGGCGCCCCGGCGGTGCGGATCAGCTGGTCCACCGATTCCTCGACCGGGCGGTCCCGGCGCTCGACTAGGCCGTCCGTGTAGAGCAGCAGGAGTTCGCCCGGGGCCAGGTGCGCGGTGTGCTCCTCGTAGCGGGCGCCTTCCAGGGCTCCGAGCAGCACTCCGGACGGCAGCGGGAGCACCTCGGCGCCGTGCGGTCCGACCAGGATCGGCGGCAGATGCCCGGCCCGGGCCCAGCGCAACTGCCCGCCCGCCGGGTCGAGGAAGACGCAGACGGCGGTGGCCGTGACCTGGCCGGGCTCGCGCAGGGCCACCGTGTTCGCCCACTCCAGCAGCTGTGCCGGGCCGGCGCCGGTGGCGGCGAGGCCGCGTAGGGCGTGCCGCAGGGCGACCATGCCGGTGGCCGCGCCGATTCCGTGGCCGGCGACGTCTCCCACCGCGAGCAGGACGCGTCCGTCCGGTAGCTGAAGGATGTCGTACCAGTCCCCGCCGACGCGGTCGCGCTGGGCGGCCGGGCGGTAACGGACGGCGGCCCGCAGGCCACTCCCGGCCAGCGGGGGCGGGTCGGCCGGCAGGATCGCCTGCTGGAGCCGCAGCGTCAGCCGTCCGCGCTCGGCGGCCTCCTGCTCGGTGTCCGCCAGACGCTCCCGGGTGGCGCCGAGCGCGACCTCGGTCCAGTGCTGGGCGGAGACGTCGTGGAAGGCGCCCCGCACCGCCGTCAGTCGGCCCCGGTTGTCCAGAACGGGCTCGGCGATCACCCGGGTGTACTGGCGGGTGCCGTCCGGCCGGGCCAGGCGGAAGACCGCGGACGAGGTGCGGTGGTGGCGGCGAACGCTGTTCAGCAGGCGTCGGATCGCGGGCGCGTCGTCGGGGTGGGCGTACCGTACGAGTCGGTCCAGCGGTACCGGGTCGGCCTCCGAGGGCAGGCCGAAGAGCTCACGCAGCCCGTCGCTCCAGCGGACCCGGCCGTCGCCGGTGGATTCCTCGAACCCGGCGACCCGGGCGAGCCGCTGCGCCTGCTGGAGCAGGGCGGCCTGTTCCTCGGCACCGGCCCGCCCGGGGTCCTGCTGCCACTCGACGAGCAGGCGGTCGGCCAGCGGGGCGATCGCGAGCAGCACGGTGCCGGGCACGGAGAGTTCACGGTCGCGGAACACCAGGCGCACGCTCTCGCCCGCCAGCGGCACCCCGGTCTCATGCACCCGCAGCAGGTGTTCGAAGAGGCCGGTGGCGGAGGCGAGCGGGTACGCCTCCAGCAGCGAGGCCCCTTGGAGTGCCTGCCCCGGTCTGCCCAGTGGGTCGCGGAATCGCGCGTTGGCCCCCAGGAGCGTGAAGTCCACGACGTTCCCGTCCCGGAGAACCGGCGCCAGCAGGAGCGCCGGAGAGGCCAGCCCCTCCAGGAACGCGGCGGATTCGCCGGCCGGCAGCACGGGTTCCGTGTCGGGCAGCAGGGTGGCGCACAGATCGGCGATCGCCTCCAGTTGGCGGCGCTGTGGCCCGCCGAGCACCGGGGCGGGCGGGCGCCACAGGACCTCCAGCGCGCCCCGCCGGCGCCCCCGGTCGAGCAGGGGGAGGACGGCCCGGGCGGATTCGGCGTCGATCGAGGGCCCGTTGTCCTCCGCGTCCGAGGCCCAGATTTCCGACCCATCGACGACGACCCGCTGGGCCGGGGTGGCGACACCGGGCGGAATCCGGCACCAGGCCGCCGCCTCGGAGGCGGGGAGTCCGGCGTGCGCGACGAGCGCCAGTGCTCCGCCGGGCAGTCGCTGCCAGATCGCGACGGCACGGACGCCGAAGGCCTCGCCGGTCTGCTCCAGCACCGTTTCGGCGGCGTGCCGCAGATCCGGTGCGGCGGCGAGGAGGGGCACGGTGGAGCCCTCGTCCCCCGGTTCCGCGGCGGAGGCCCCCTCGCCGGGGTCGCGCAGGCCGGCCACCTCGGCGGCCAGGGAGTCGACCGGGACGCCCGCCTCCCGGGCCAGCCGCGTGAGTTGGGTGGCGGCCTCGGCCGGGTCGACGCCGAGACGTTCGGCGAGGATGCCGGTGGCGAGGGCGACGACCGTCTGGCTGCGGGCCTGCGCGCGCACCCGCTCGATCGCGCTCTGGAGCCGCCGGACGGTCTCCGCCAGCGCCCGGGCGGTGGGCCGCGCGGACTCGGGCTCGGCACTCATGTCGGATCCAGCCAGTGCCGTATCCGGTCGAGCAGGTCGCGGGTGTCGACGGGCTTGGTGACGTGGTCGTCGGCGCCGGCGGCGAGGCTCTTGTCGCGGTCCCCGGGCATGGCCTTGGCGGTGACGGTGATGACCGGGAGCCTGGCGAAGCGTTCGTCCGCGCGGATGGCGGAGATGGTGGCGTAGCCGTCGAGGGAGGGCATCATGACGTCCATCAGGACGAGGTCGGTGTCGGGGTGGGCGCGCAGCTGGTCGAGTCCGGCCTCGCCGTCCGGGGCGTGGCGCACGTTCAGGCCGTGCTGTTCCAGTGCGGCGGCCAGGGCGAAGACGTTGCGGACGTCGTCGTCGACGATCAGCACCGTCCGTCCGACGAGCGGGCCGGCCGCTCCGGACGCGGCCGGTGCCGGAGCCGGTGCCGGAGCCGGCGGGTCCGGTTCGACCACCGGGGCGTGCCTGCCCTCCTCCGCGGTGACGTTCGTGTGCTCCGGCTCGGCGATCGGGAGGTACAGGGTGAAGCTGCTGCCTTCTCCGTCGGTGGAGTGGACGGTGATGGTGCCGCCGAGCAGCCGGGCGAGTTCGCGGCTGATGGAGAGCCCGAGGCCGGTGCCGCCGTAGCGGCGGCTGGTGGTGCCGTCCGCCTGCTGGAAGGCGCCGAAGATGCCGTCGAGGTGGTCGGGGGCGATGCCGATGCCGGTGTCCTCGACGTGGAAGGCGACGGCGGCCTCGACCTGGCCGAGTTCGGCGGGCAGGGCGGGGCCGTCCGCGCGTTCGATCCGCAGCTCGACCCGTCCGCTGTCGGTGAACTTCACGGCGTTGGACAGCAGGTTGCGCAGCACCTGCCGCAGGCGGGCCTGGTCGGTGAGGAGTTCGGTGGGCGCGGTGTCGGCGAGGGTGACGGCGAAGGCGAGCCCCTTCTGGTCGGCGAGCGGGCGGAAGGTGGACTCGACGTACTCCAACAGGTCCCGCACGGCGAAGGGTTCGGGGCTGAACTCCATCTTCCCGGCCTCGACCTTCGAGAGGTCGAGGATGTCGTTGATGAGCTGGAGCAGGTCGGTGCCGGCGGAGTGGATGACGCCCGCGTACTCGACCTGTTTGGCGGTGAGGTTGCCGCCGCTGTTCTGGGCGAGCAGCTGGGCGAGGATGAGCAGGCTGTTGAGCGGGGTGCGCAGCTCGTGGCTCATGTTGGCGAGGAACTCGGACTTGTACATCGAGGTGAGGCTCAACTGCCGTGCGCGTTCCTCCAGTTCCTGGCGGGCCTGTTCGATCTCCAGGTTCTTGGCCTCGATGTCGCGGTTGCGGTCGACGAGCAGGGCGGCCTTCTCCTCCAGCTCGGCGTTGGAGCGGCGCAGCTCCTCCTGTCCTGCCTGCAACTCCTCGGAGCGGGCCTGGAGTTCGGCGGTGAGCCGCTGGGACTCGCCGAGCAGTTCGTCGGTGCGGGAGTTGGCGAGCAGGGTGCCGATGTTGACGCCGCAGGACTCGGCGAACTGCTCCAGGAAGTCGCGGTGGACCTGGGTGAAGTCGTGGACGGAGGCGAACTCCATCACCCCGAGCAGCCACTCCTCCAGGGCGATGGGCAGGATGACGAGCGAACGGGCGTCGCCGGCCCCGGCGCCTGAGCCGATCGTGGCGTAGCCGGGTGGCAGGTCGTCGACGGCGACGGTGCGCCGGCTGCGGGCGGCCTGCCCGACCAGCGACTCCCCCAGTCGCAGCCTCCGCTGCGGCAGGGCCTCGGCCGGGCGGCCGTAGGCGCTGATCAGGGCCAGTTCGGTGCCGTCCTCGCCGTCCTCGGCGAGGTAGAAGGCGCCGTACTGGGCGCCCACCAGCGGGGTCAGGTCATCGGTGATCATCTCGGCGACGGCGCGGATGTCCCGGCGGCCCTGGATCGCGGCGGAGAAACGGGCGAGGTTGGTCTTGAGCCAGTCCTGCTCCTGGTTGGCGAGGATCGTGTCGCGCAGGGACTCGACCATGGCGTTGATGTTGTCCTTGAGGTCGGCGACCTCCCCGGAGGCGTCGACGCTGATCGAGCGGGTGAGGTCCCCGGCCGCGACGGCGCTGGTGACCTCGGCGATCGCCCGCACCTGGCGGGTGAGGTTGCCGGCGAGCTCGTTGACGTTCTCGGTGAGGCGCTTCCAGGTGCCGGAGACGCCCTCGACCCGGGCTTGCCCGCCGAGGCGGCCCTCGCTGCCGACCTCCCGCGCGACGCGGGTGACCTCGGCGGCGAAGTCGGAGAGCTGGTCGACCATCGTGTTGACGGTCGTCTTCAGTTCCAGGATCTCCCCGCGCGCGTCCACGTCGATCTTGCGGGTCAGGTCGCCCTTGGCCACGGCCGTGGTGACCTGCGCGATGTTGCGGACCTGGCTGGTGAGGTTGTGCGCCATGAAGTTGACGTTCTCGGTGAGGTCCTTCCACGTCCCGGCGACGTTGGGCACCCGGGCCTGGCCGCCGAGGATGCCCTCGGTGCCGACCTCACGGGCGACCCTGGTCACCTCGTCGGCGAAGGCCGACAGGGTGTCGACCATGGTGTTGATCGCGTCGGCGAGGGCCGCGACCTCGCCCTTCGCCTCCACGGTGATCTTCCGGGAGAGGTCGCCGCGCGCCACCGCCGTCGCCACCTCGGACATCGAGCGGACCTGGCCGGTGAGGTTGGAGGCCATCACGTTGACGTTGTCGGTGAGGTCCTTCCAGGTGCCGGAGACGCCTCGGACGGTGGCCTGCCCGCCCAGGTTCCCGGCCGTGCCGACCTCGCGGGCGACCCTCGTGACCTCGTCGGCGAACGCCGACAGCTGGTCGACCATGGTGTTGAGGGTCGTCTTGAGTTCCAGGACCTCCCCACGCGCGTCCACGTCGATCTTCTGCGTCAGATCGCCCCCGGCCACGGCGGTGGCGACCCTGGCGATGCCGCGCACCTGGGCGGTCAGGTTGCCCGCCATGGAGTTCACCGAGTCGGTGAGGTCGCGCCACGTCCCGGCGACGCCCTCGACCCGGGCCTGCCCGCCGAGCCGGCCCTCCGTACCGACCTCGCGGGCGACCCTGGTCACCTCGCCCGCGAAGGCGGAGAGCTGGTCGACCATCGTGTTGACGGTGTTCTTCAGCTCCAGGATCTCGCCGCGCGCGTCGACCTCGATCTTCTGGGTGAGGTCGCCGCGCGCCACCGCCGTGGTCACCTGCGCGATGTTGCGCACCTGCCAGGTCAGGTTCCCGGCCATCGCGTTCACGGAGTCGGTCAGCTCCAGCCACGTCCCGGCCGCACCCGGCACCTGGGCCTGCCCGCCGAGCCGTCCGTCCGTGCCGACCTCCCGGGCGACCCGGGTCACCTCGGAGGTGACGCGGGCCAGCTGATCGGCCATGCCGTTGAACACCGAGGCGATCTCGCCGTGCAGGCCCGGCAGGTCCGGAGCGAGCCGGGTGCGGAAGTCGCCGTCCCGGACGGCGGTCAGGCCGGCCAGCAGCTGCCGCAGCGCCTGTTCCGCCGGGTCCCTGCTCGCGGGCCCGGCCACCGGCTGTTCGTCCATCCGTCCCACCGCCCGGATCGGTCACCTGCCCGAGGGCGCGGTCTGCGCGCTCCGGCGCGAGGGCGACGGTGGCCGCCCTTGCTCCCACTGTGCCACCGGACGCCGCACGTGACAGCCGCGACGGACGACCGCGGGCGTCGGCGCTGACCGCCACGGCCACGTGGGCGGCGGGGTGCGGCCCCGCCGCGCCGGCCCCGGTTCGGGTCAGCCGGGCACGGTGTCACGGACGGTGAACGCCTGGGTGGCCCCCGTGAGTTCGAGCATGTGCAGGACGAGCGGCCGGGGCCTGGCGAGTTCGATCCGGCTTCCCTCGGTTGCCGCGCCGGCCTGGGCGCGGAGCAGGCTGTTGAGGCCGGTGGAGTCACAGAAGGTGAGTTCGGCGCAGTCGACCACCACGACGGATCCGGGCAGCCTCAGCGCCTCGTCCAGCGCGGCCCGGAGGTCGTCGACGGTGTCGAGGTCGAGTTCCCCGTACAGGCTGAGCACGGTACCGCGCGTCCATCGCCTGCTCCGGGTGAGGAGCCCGTCCGGTGGGGTCGGCGGCTGGACGGTCGCCATCTCGACTCCTTCCGGTCCGGGGCGGCGCCAGGGCCCTCGGGGGCCCTCTTCCCGCCTGCCCCCATGGAGCGCCTTGCCACTGCCGGAGCCCGGAAACGCCGGAACGCGGAGAGATTCAGCCTCCCGCCCGGGGTTCGTCCCGCCAGCCCGGGGAATCCGCGTCCTCCAGCTGTGCGCGCAGCCGGCTCAGGATGGCGGTGAGCAGCCGGGAGACGTGCATCTGGGAGACGCCGATCCGCTCGGCGATCTGCGACTGCGTACAACCGTCCCAGAAGCGGAGCTTGAGCACCGTCCGCTCGCGCCGCGGCAGTTCGGCGAGCAGCGGGCGCACCGCGGTGCGGAAGTCGGCGAGTTCGATGCCGGGGTCACAGCTGCCGAGGCGGTCGAGCAGCGCGCTGCCGGTCTCGTCCGGGTCCTGGTCGCGCAACGCGTCCAGCGAGTCGGAACGGTACACCCGGCCGGCGAGGAGGCCTTCGGCGGTCTGCTCGGCGGTGAGGTGCAGGTCCTCGGCGATCTCGTCCGGCCGCGGGAGCCGGCCGAGTTCCTGCTCCAGCCGGTCGCAGCCGCGCGCGACGGTGAGGTAGAGCTCCTGCGTGCTGCGCGGGACCCGCGCGGGCCAGGAGGTGTCGCGGAAGAACCGCTTGACCTCACCGACGATGGTGGGGATCGCGTAGGTGACGAACTCGACGCCGCGCTCCGGGTCGTAGCCGTCGACGGCCTTGATCAGGCCGATCGTGCCGACCTGGAGGATGTCCTCCATGTCCTCCGCACGGCGCCGGAAGCGGCCCGCGACGAAGCGGACCAGCGGCATGTTGAGTTCGATGATCGTGCCGCGGACGTAGCTGTAGGCGACCGTCTCCCGGGCCAGGCCGGCGAGGCGCTCGAACAGTGCGTCGCTGAGCTCCCGCGCCTCGGACTTGCCCATCGCCCGCAGCTCGGCCCTGCTCGGTCGCGGCGGCAGATCGTCCGGGAGACCAGCGGACTCCCGGACGGCATGGCCGGCGGCTTCCAGGGGGATGAACACCTCGTTCTCCTGGGCATCGGGGTGAGTGCCCGGTGGTGCCGGCGGAACTCGCCCGCGACTCCGGGCTACTTCCCGCAGGACCTGTGCCCGGAATCCTTGAGCGGGATCACGGTGGCACCCGGGGCCGGGTGCGGGGCGACCGGGCGGTGCCGGCCGCCATACGGGTGTTCTACCCGACGTGCGACCCCGGATTCACGTTTCGGACGGTTTGTTACCGTTCGGCCGGGTAGACGCGCTCGGGCTGAGACACGCGGCCCGACCTGCGACCAGCTGTACAACAAGGCCAAGCATCGTGGCATCAAAGGCCGTTCGAAGATGAACAAGCGAGAGCTGGCCCACGCGCTCGGCCGCTGAAACGGCGGCCCGTTCACGATCAGAGGAGGTGTGCTGCCATGACGATCCCGACGCCGCCGGACCCGGACACCCAGCCGATCCCCCATCCGAATCCCGCGCCCCGTCCGGGCGAGGGCCCCGACCCGGTGCCGCCGCCCATTCCGCCCTTCCCCGAGCCGGAGCCCTTCCCGGACCCCGATCCGGCGCCTCCGCCGGAGCCGGACCCGGCCGGCGGGTGAAGACCGTCCCGATGACGGCCGGCCCGGGGACGGTCGGCCGGCGCTCAGTCCAGGAGGTGCCCACCGCGATCGAGCGGGGACGGCACCTCCAGCCAGACCCGCTTCCCCCCGCCCTCGGGCACGCTGCCCCAGGCACGGGCGAGCCGGTCGACCACCCGCAGGCCGTGGCCGCCCGGGAAGCCCGGGTCGGCGTGCCTGCGCAGCTCCGGCGGCACCGGGCTGTCGTCCAGGACCTCCACCCGGAGCCGGCGCCCGTTCCAGTCCAACCGCAGTTCGCGCGGGCCCCCGGGAGCGTGGAGGCAGGCGTTGGTCACGAGTTCCGACACCATCAGCAGGACGTCCTCGGCGACGGCCTGCTGCTCCGCGTCGACGGCCGGGAGCCAGTGCCAGCGGCGCAGCGCCTCCTGGCTGAACTCGCGACCGCGCTGCACGGCGCCGACACTTCCGGCGAAGGCGAGCCTCCGCGTTCCCGCGCGGTCCGCTGGGGACGGCTCCTCGGGACGGTCCATTCCGGATCCCTCACTCCGCGCCGGGGCCGACCGGGCTGCCCGACTCCCCCGGATCCGACCCACTCGCCTTCAGCGCCGATTCGAGGTCGGGATGCACCCGCAGAACGCTTTCGACCCCGGTGATCTCGAAGAGCCTCGCCACCACCGGCCGCAGGCCGGCGACCTCCAGCCGCAGCCCGGCCGCCTCCGCTTCGATGCGGGAGCGCAACAGGATGTTGAGGCCGGTCGAGTCGCAGAACCGGAGGTCCGCGAGGTCGACGACGATGCGCTTCAGACCGTCGTCCACGGGGCGCCCGAGCGCCGCCCGCAGGCCGTCCGCCGTGTCGTGGTCCAGCTCGCCCGCGACGGCCACGACCCGTACCGGGCCCTCCCGGCTCACCGCGACGGTCAGCGCCCCACGGTCTCGTCCGCCCTCCGTCGCACCGGGGTCCTCCGCCGGCCGTGCCATCGAGACCTCCCGGTCCGCTCCAGATGACGGGGTACCGTCCCGACCATTGTGCCGCCTGGTTCGGCCGGTCGCGCGAACGACCGGAACGTCCGGGAAGCATGCAGGCGTCCGTAATGAACGGTTGTGTTCTCTATTCCCCGGAGATACCGTCTGTAGTGGTGAACGAATCCCTCCCTCGTTCCCTTCAGCCCCGAACCATTGGGGACCTGCCATGGCCTCTTCGCGCGCCCTGGCCGAGGCTCCGCCCGCGACCGCACGTCGGGGCCAGCACCCGGGGATAGCACTCACAGTCATCGCGGCCACCCAGCTCATGATCGTCCTCGACATCACGATCGTGAACATCGCGCTGCCGCACATCCAGCAGGCGCTGAGTTTCTCGACGACCAACCTGTCCTGGGTCATCAACGCCTACACCCTGACCTTCGGCGGGCTGCTGCTGCTGGGCGGGCGCGCGGGCGACATCCTGGGCCGGCGGCGGGTGTTCATCGTCGGCGTGCTGGTCTTCAGCCTCGCCTCGCTGCTCGGCGGCGTCGCGCAGTCCTCGGCCTGGCTGCTGGCGGCCCGCGCCCTGCAGGGCCTCGGCGGGGCGATCGCCTCGCCGACCGCGCTGGCGCTGATCGCCACGAACTTCAAGGAGGGCCCGGAGCGCAACCGGGCCTTCGGCGTGTTCTCCGCCGTCGCCGGCGCGGGCGGCGCCATCGGGCTGCTGCTCGGCGGCATGCTCACCTCCTGGCTGTCCTGGCGGTGGGTGCTGTTCGTCAACGTGCCGATCGGCATCGCGATCGCGCTGCTGGCGCCGCTGTACATCAACGAGTCCGAGCGGCACCCCGGCCGGTTCGACCTCACCGGCGCGTTCGCCGCGACGGCGGGCATGGTCTCGCTGGTCTACGGCTTCATCCGGGCCTCCGAGCACGGCTGGTCGGACTCCGTCACCCTGCTCGCCTTCAGCCTCGCGACCGTCCTGCTGGCCGCGTTCCTCGTCAACGAGCGGCGGGTGGCGCAGCCGATCACGCCGCTGCACCTGTTCCGCGACCGCAACCGCTCCGGCGCGTACGCGCTGATGCTCTGCGTGGCCGCGGCGATGTTCAGCATCTTCTTCTTCATCACCCTGTTCGTGCAGGAGATCCTCGGCTTCAGCCCGCTGCGGGCCGGCTTCGCCTTCCTGCCGATCAGCGTCGCGATCATCGCCGCCGCGCAGTTCGCCGCCCGCAACCAACTGCGGTGGGGCCCGAAGCCGTTCCTGGTCACCGGCTCGCTGCTGGTGGCCGGCGGGGTGTTCTGGGCGACCCGGATCGACCTGGGCACCAGCTACGCCGGGGGGATCCTCGGCCCGACCCTGCTGTTCGGCTTCGGCATGGGCTCGATCTTCGTCCCGGTGATGCTCACCGCCGTCTCGCACGTCGCCCCGCACGAGACCGGCGCGGCCACCGGCATGCTCAACACCACCCAGCAGGTGGGCGGTTCGCTGGGCCTGTCGATCCTGGTCACGGTCTACGGCACGGCCAGCCGCGACGAGGCGCGCCGCCAGGTCGGCGCCTTCCTGCGCCAGGCGACGCCGCAGCAGGCCGCCGAGTTCAGGGCGAGCGGGAAGCTGCCGGCCCCGTACTCCTCCGAGGTCCTGGTGCACGGCATCGCCAGCGCCTTCCAGCTGGGCCTGGTGTTCGCGGCCCTGGCGGTGGTGATCGCGGTCTTCGTCATCAAGGTGAGGAAGGTGGCCGGCCTTCCGGAGCAGGCGGACTGACGGCCGGGGCGACGACCGGCACGACGACCGGCGCGGCGGCGGAGCTTGACAAGGGGTCAGGGGGTTGGGGAGAGTCTTTCTTGCAATGGTTTTCATCTTCGATAGCCGGGCGGCGCCGCGTGCGCCCCGGGATTCGACCGCGCTTCCGCACCCCCGAAAGAGGACACCCATGTCGCTCGACGTCTCCCCCGCCCTGCTCGCCCAGGCCGCCGAGGGGCAGGTCGACCAGGCCGACTTCGTCGGCACCGTCCGGGCCTCGCTCCCGTACGCCTACCGGGTCGTCGCCGGGCTCAGGACCGAACTGGACGCCACCGACGCCGAGTTCGTCACCGACAACACCACGCCCGACGACGAGCAGCGCGGCCAGCTGCTGCGGGCGCTGGCGAGCAACGCGATCCGGGGCAGCCTGGAGGAGCACTTCGACGTGAAGCTCGCCTTCGTCAACTGCCACCGGGTCGGTGCCTTCCGCCCGGGCACCGAGGACGGGGCGGCGTACCGCGAGTTCACCTCCCTGCACAACCAGATCCGCAACCAGAGCCCGGAGCTGCGCAGCTGCTGATCCGGCCGCCCGGTGCGGCGGTTTCGTGACGCCCAATTGCACCGTGTTGCGCGGGGGTGTCCGGATCGCGCGCCGATCTTGTGGCGGCGCCGTGCGGCTGCGTACGTTCGACGGGCACCCCCCGGCCCGGGCCGTCCGGGCCCGGGCCACACCCCTGCGGAGCCGCCCACCATGCCGCCTTCCCCCCGCCCGCTGCGCCAGCTGGGCTTCCTCACCATCGGGACCTTCGACCCGGCCGACCCGCGCCGGGGCCACGAGGCCACCCTCGACCTCATCGCGCTCGGCGAGCAGCTCGGCTTCGACAGCGCCTGGCTGCGCCACCGCCACCTGCAGCACGGCATCTCCTCCCCGGTCGCCGTCCTGGCCGCCGCCTCCCAGCGCACCAGCCGCATCCAGCTCGGCACCGCCGTCACCCCGCTCGGCTGGGAGAACCCGCTGCGGCTCGCCGAGGACCTCGCCACCGTCGACGTGCTCTCCGGCGGCCGGCTCGACCCCGGCTTCAGCGTCGGCCCGCCCGTGCACTGGGAGCAGGTGCGCGGCGCGCTCTACCCGGACAGCGCCGAGCGGGAGGACTTCGGCCAGACCCGGGCCGAGCGCTTCCTGGCGCTGGTGCGCGGCGAGGACGCCTCGTCCTTCGAGGGCACCGAGGGCATCGAGGTGTACTCGCGCCGCGTCCAGCCGCACTCCCCCGGGCTCGCCGACCGGCTCTGGTACGGCGCCGGCAGCCGGCGCTCCGCGACGTGGGCCGGCGCGCAGGGGCTGAACCTGCTCACCAGCAGTGTGATCAAGGCGGTGGAGGGCGAGCCGCTGGACTTCGCCGCGCTCCAGGCCGAGCTGATCCGCACCTTCCGCCGCCACCACCCGGACGGCGCGCGGGCCCGGGTCTCGCAGGGCCTGGTCGTCATCCCGACCGACAGCGCCACGCCCGAACAGCGCGCCCGCTACGAGGCGTACGCGCTCTCCCGCACCCCGCGCACCCTCGCCCCGCAGGGCCCCAACCGGCTGCTGTTCGCACCGGACCTGGTCGGCACCTCGGAGGAGCTGGCCGAGCGGCTGCGGGCGCACGCGGGCTTCCGGGAGGTGGACGAGGTGGCGATCGCGCTGCCGTTCACCTTCGAGCACCGGGACTACGTGCAGATCCTCACCGACCTGGCGACGCGGCTCGGGCCGGCGCTCGGCTGGGAGCCGAAGTCCGATCCGACCGGTTCTGACCAGGCTTGATCCGCCCGTTGCGGAATCCGGGCAACTCCGTGACGCTCTCTCCTCGTTGAGCCGCAACCGGAGGGCACCCCGCCGCGTCCACCCGGATACGAACGGCCGTCCGGCCGTCCACATGGGGGGACAACACGACATGGCGATCCACGACGCCGTACCCGTACCACCACGGCCCAGCGTTCAGCCCTGCCCGAGCTGCGGGCTCGTCGACCGGGTCCGCAGCGTTCCGGCCGTCCACCTCGCCGAACGGCACGACGTGACCGTCCGGACCAGCGGCGAGAACGGCCGCACCGAGACCCGCGAGGTCTCCTCCGCCCTCGGCCGGGCGCTCGCGTTCGCGCCGCCGCGCGGCACCGTCCTCGGCCAGGCACTCGGCGTCCTGGGCGTGCTGACGACGATGGGGGCCGCCTTCACCTTCATCGAGCGGGCGATCACGCGCGGCGAGTCCGGCCAGGCAACGGTGGACTTCTCGCCACCCGCCTGGGCCACCCACCAGAACCAGCTCCCGACCGGCAACGTCATCATCGGGCCGGACGGGAAACTGGAGTTCCCCGACTCCGCCCCGGCCCCGACGACCGTCCACCTCGGCGAGACCCACGACGGGCTCGTGCCGGTGTGGGTGTCCGTGCTGCTCGTGGTCGCGGCGGTAGCCCTCATCGCGGCCGCCGTCGCGCTCCACGTGGGCCGCCGCCGGCGGCTGGCCGGGCAGCCGGCGGCCGAGCGGCTGTGGCGCCAGGCCTGGTACTGCGACCGCTGCGGCACCGCGCACTTCCCGCCCACCGCCGGGCAGGGCGCCGGCCCGCTCGACCTGGTGGCGTTCCGCAGGGCGGTCTGGACGGCCGGCGGGTACGGGGACCTGGCGGACCGCTACCGGCTGTGATCCGTACGTGGGTCGACATCCGCGCCGACGCTGCCCGGCAGCGTCGGCGCGGACGTGTTCTCAGCCGGCGGCCCGGCCGGGGAAGCCCGGGGTGGCGCGGTGCTCGCCGGTGGGGAGGATCGCGAGGGCCTCCAGGCCGGGGCGGGCCGCGGCCCAGGCGAGGGCGCGGTCGGGGCCCATCGCGAAGGCGGCCGTCGCATAGGCGTCGGTGTCCGCGATCCCGGGGCCGACCAGGGTGAGCGAGGCCAGGCCGGTGGCCGGGCGGCCGGTGCGCGGGTCGTGGATGTGGGCACCTCGCTCGGCGGTGCCGGAGGTGGCGACCGCGAGGTCGTGGCCGGTGACGACGGTGGCCAGGGCGCCCGGGCGCAGCGGGTCCGCGACACCGATCCGCCACGGGCCGCCGGCGGTCTGGACGTCCCCGCCGCCGCTGACGCAGTGCGCGGCCGAACCCGCCGCCCGCAGCTCCCGGGAGGCCTCCTCCACCGCCCAGCCCTTCACCCAGCCGCTCGGGTCGAGGCAGCCGGCGGGGTGGTCGGTGAAGTGGCCCTCGGTCTCCTCGGCCACCCGGCGGCACTGCCGCAGCACCTCGGCGACCTCGGGATCGCAGGCGTCGAGCGCGAGTTCGCCGCGCCCGAGCCGGCTGATCTGGCTGTCGGGCCGGTAGGTGGAGAAGACCGCGTCGACGCGGTGCAGCCGGGCGACGGTCCGCTCCAGCGCGGCGGCCGTGCCGGGGCCCGGGTCGCGCACGGTGAAGGAGAACACCGTGCCCATCACGTGCTCGGCGTGCCGCAGCGGCTGCGCGCCGCTCATCCGCGCGCCTTGTCGAGGGCGCTCTGCAGCGAGCGGGTGTAGCCGTCGCTGGTGTAGCTGGCGCCCGAGACGACGTCGATGTCGGCGCTCTGGGCGGCGATCGCCTCCTGGTTGAGCTCCGGCAGGGCGTAGCCGCTGATCGAGCGGTCCCGGCCGCTGTCGTTCGGGTAGCGCAGCACGTCGATCCGGGTGATCCGGGTGCCGGCCAGGGTGACCTTGACCTGCACCGGGCCGTACCGGGTGTCCTCGCTGTCCCCGGTGATGCTGCGGGTGGCGCCGGCGGCCGCACTCGGGCTGGCGCCGGCGCTCGGGCTCGCGCCGCCGCTCGGCGCGGCGGTGCTTCCCGTCGACGGGGTTTCGGCGGCGGCCGCGCCCGGGTCGGAACTGATCGGACGGGTGGCCGCGCCGGCCGCGCCCGAGTGGGGCTTCAGCGACAGCAACAGCACCACGCCGGCTGTGGTGGCCGCTGCGGTGACGACGGCTCTGCGCACTTTCGTACTCCTCGACACGGATGAACAGGCGGACGGACAGGGTGGGTTCGGCAGGGGCGGGTTCAGCAGGGCGGGTTCAGCAGGGCGGGCTCAGAACGCGAACGACTCGTGGTGGATCCGGGAGCGCGGCACCCCCGCCGCGCGCAGCGCCCGGACGGCCTCGGTGGTCATCGACTCCGACCCGCACAGGTACACCTCGTGCCGCGCGAGGTCCGGTACCAGCCGGGCCAGCGCCGCCCCCAGGTCGCCGACCTGCGCCCGGGAGCCGACCAGGGCGTGCACCCGGGCGCCCCGCTCGGCCGCCACCTGCGCCAACTCCCGCTCGAACAGCAGGTCCTGGGGCCGGCGGACGCGCTGGACCAGGGTCAGCTCGCCGGGCAGCGTCTCGAACAGCGCCCGCAGCGGGGTGATCCCGACGCCGCCGGCCAGCAGCAGCACCTTCCGCTTGCGCTGCAGCCGTCCGGTGAACGCCCCGTACGGGCCCTCGGCGCGCACCCGGGTGCCGGGCCGCAGCCGGGCGACGGCGGCGCTGTGCCCGCCCACGGCCTGGACGGTGAACCGGAGGAAGCGCGGGTGCGGCGGCGCGGAGAGCGAGTACGGGTGGGCGGCCCAGCGCAGGCCGGGCGCCTGGAACTGGAGGCGGAAGAACTGCCCGGCCCGCGCGCCGAGTTCGTCCAGCCGCTCGCCGGTGAGGTAGACGGAGACCACGCCGGGCGCCTCCTCGCGCACCTCGGCGACCCGCAGCCGGTGCCGCCGGTCGCGCAGCGCGGGCAGCGCCAACCGGAACCAGCCGATCAGCAGGGCCGTGCCGCCGTACAGCAGGTACCAGAGCGCGAGTCCGGGGCCGTCGCCGAGGTCGGCGCCGGTGCTCAGCTGGTGGCCGAAGGCGAGCGCGACGGCCAGGTAGGTGGCCAGGTGCAGGTGGTACCAGGTCTCGTAGCTCAGCCGGCGGCGGGCGGCCCGGGCGGAGACCGCGCCGGTGCCGAGCAGGAGCAGGGTGCCGGCCGTCGCCTTGAGCATGTCCGGGTAGTGGAAGACGATCTCCACGCCCTCGCCGACCACTCCGCGCCCGTCGGTCAGCGCGTAGCCCCAGATGATGGTCAGCACGTGCGCCGTCACCAGGCCGACCAGCCAGCGGCCGCCGAAGGCGTGCCAGCGGGCCAGCCGGTCGGCGCCGACCTCGCGCTCCAGCAGCGGGATCCGGGCCATCAGGAGCAGCAGCACGGGCGCCGCGTACCCGGCCAGCAGGCCGCTGATCCGGCCCGCGCCGGTCAGCCAGCCGGCCGCGCCGGCGATCCCGGCGGTGTCGCGCCACCACGGCAGCAGCGCCCCGAGCGCCCCGGCGGCGATCAGCACGAGCACCGCGGCGGGCACCAGGCCCACCGGCAGCCCGCGCCCGGCCCCGCCGGCGCCCCGGCCGGGTCGACCGGGCCGGGTGGCGCGGTGGTCCTCGGTGGCGGTGGTCACGTGGCGGCTCCCCTCGTTCGAACGGTGTGCGATCACCCTGTCACCGGAAGCTCTGAGTTCCCTCTGAACCGGAGCCCGCCGGAACCGCCCGTACCGCCGTCCGCCCAGGTCAGACCCGATCTCGCGGGCCTTGGGCCCGCCGCACATCTCACCGCTTTCTCATCGCGGGCTGCCAGAATCGATGTCGGCACGACCGCTCTCACCGTCTTCGGAGCCGCATGGACCACAGCACCGACCGGCAGCCCTGGCGCATCCTCGTCGTCGACGACGAGCCCGACCTCGTCGAGGTGCTCTGCAGCACCCTGCGCTACGAGGGCTGGCAGGCCCGAGCCGCCACCGCCGGGCTCGCCGCCGTCGAGGCCGCCGCCGAGTGGCACCCGCACGCGGTGGTCCTCGACATGATGCTGCCGGACATCGACGGCATGGAGGTGCTGCGCCGCATCCACCGCGACCGGCCCGAGGTCCGGGTGCTGTTCCTCACCGCGCGGGACGCGGTGGAGGACCGGATCGCCGGCCTCGCCGCCGGGGGCGACGACTACGTCACCAAACCGTTCAGCCTGGCCGAGGTCGCCGTCCGGCTGCGCAGCCTGCTGCGCCGCACCCCCGCCGCCGGGCCCGCCGAGCCGCCGCCCGGCGCGCTGGCGCTCGGCGACCTCGTGCTGGACGAGCAGGCCCGCGAGGTCACCCGGGGCGGCGAGGTCATCGAGCTGAGCCCGACCGAGTACGCGCTGCTGAACTACCTGCTGCGGCACCCGCGGCAGGTGCTCAGCAAGGCGCAGATCCTGGACGCGGTCTGGTCGTACGACTTCGGCGGGCAGGCGCACGTGGTCGAGCTGTACATCAGCTACCTGCGCCGGAAGCTGGACGCCGGGCGGGCGCCGATGATCCACACCGTGCGCGGCGCCGGGTACCTGATCAAGGCAGCGCCGTGAGAGGGCTCGGGCCGCTGGGCAGGCGGGTGCCCCGGACGCTGCGCGCCCGGCTGATCGCGGGGGTGCTGGCGCTGCTGCTGCTCACCTGCGGCGGGGTCAGCCTGGCCACCGGCGAGCTGCTGCGGCACTTCCTGGTCGGGCAGCTGGACCAGCAGCTCACCCAGGCGGGCGCCCGGTACGCGGCCAGCCTGGAGCACACCGCGGGTGCGGGCGGCCCCGCTCCCGGACGGGCCGACGCGGGCACGGACACCCGCGCCCAGGCCCCCGGCACCTTCGGCGCCCGACTGCTCGACGGCCAGGTCACCGCCGCGGGCGTGGTCGACGGCGACGCCGACGACGCCGAGGTGGCCTCCGGCGACCGGCCCGCGGACACCGACGACAAGGTCGCCCTGACGGCCACCGACCGGCGGCACCTGGCCGCGCTGCCCCCGGACGGCTCCGCCCACGGCATCCGGCTCGCCGGCCTCGGCGGCTACCGGGTCCGCGCGGCGGCCGGCCGGGACGGCGACGTCCTGGTCACCGGCCTGCCCACCGGCCCGGTGGACGCGACCGTGCACAAGCTGGTGATGGTCGAACTGCTGGTGTTCGGGGTGGCGCTGGCCGCCACCGGCATCGCCGGCACGCTGTGGGTACGGCTCTCGCTGCGCCCGCTGGAGCGCGTCGCCGGAACCGCCGAGCGGGTCAGTGCGCTCTCGCTGGCCAGCGGCGCGGTGGCGCTCTCCGAGCGGGTGCCGGACGAGGACCCGCGCACCGAGGTCGGCCGGGTCGGCTCGGCGTTCAACCGGATGCTCGGGCACGTCGAGGACGCCCTGGCGCAGCGCCATCGCGTCGAGGAGCGGCTGCGCGCCTTCGCCGCCGACGCGGGCCACGAACTGCGCACCCCGCTGGCCACCGTGCGCGGCCACGCCGAACTGGCGCTGCGCCACCCCGGCCCGGTGCCGCCGGAGGTCCGGCACTCGCTCGGCCGGATCGAGGCGGAGTCCCGCCGGATGGGCGCGATCGTCGAGGACCTGCTGCTGCTCGCCCGCCTGGACGCCGGGCGTCCGCTCGCCGACGACGAGGTCGACCTCACCAGGCTCGCCCTGGACGGCGCCGCCGACGCCCGGGCGTCCGCCCCCGGCCACCGCTGGCGGCTCGACCTGCCCGCCGAGCCCGTCCTGGTGCGCGGCGACGCCGACCGGCTGCGCCAGGTGGTGGCCAACCTGCTGGCCAACGCCGCCGCGCACACCCCCGAAGGCACCGAGGTGACGCTCCGGCTGGCTCCGGACGGGCCCTCGGTCACGCTGGGCGTCACCGACACCGGGCCCGGCATCGAGCCGCGGCTCGCCGAGCGGGTCTTCGAACGCTTCGTCCGCGGCGATCCGGCCCGCTCCCGTACCCGCTCCGCCGGGAGCACCGGGCTCGGCCTGGCCATCGTGCGGGCCGTCATCGAGGCGCACGGCGGCTCGGTCCGACTGGCCAGCCGCCCGGGGCGGACGGAGTTCACCGTGCTACTGCCCGCCGGGACCGTCCAAGGCGTGTCTCCTTGACGGGCCGGGCAGTTGATCGGATGTGCATGTCCGGTCGGTGACCGGTGAGGCGACGCGGGACCGGATCGAGCCGCTGCCTTCACGGATGAACCGCCCTCTTCCCAGGCGGGCAGGAGTACAGTCTGATGTCCAGTCAGGAGATGCGCGTGCGGGGGGTACGAATGACGGGCGTGGAGATCGCCGTCGGGTACGTGTTGGCCTGGATGGTCCGTAAGGCGAACCGGGTGGCCGGGCGGGCCGACGAAGAAGTCGACCGTACGCTCGACGCCGCGATGGACGAGCTCCACGACCTGGTCAGCCGAAGACTCGGTGAGGACCCGGCACTGCGCCGGCTGGCCGAGGAAGCGGAACGGGACGAGGTCGGTGACCGTACCCGGCAGCGGGTACGGCTCGCGCTGGAGGACGCCGTCGACGAGGATCCCGGCTTCGGTGAAGCGCTGAGCCGTGCGGTCGAGCAGGTACAGACCCTTGACCAGGCCTCTCGCCCGTCCCAGGGGCCCGGTGGCGTGTCGGCGGCGGGCAGCGGGCTGGCCATCAGTGGGAACCTGCATGTCGAGGCCGACCACGGGTCGTTCGCAGCCGGAACGGTTCAGGGGAACGTGACGCTGGGAAACCCTTCCCAGCCGGGTCCACAGCGCCACTGAGTGAACCCGGGGACAGCACGACCACGTCACCGCACCGCATCACCGGCGTCTTCGCCGACCGGGGCGGCGTCGCCTTCGGCCACGTCGGGCAGGTCCACCACCACGCCGCGCCCCGCACAGCGGCCACCTGGCCACACCAGATCGGCGTGATCCCGCCCCGCGCCCTGTCCTTCCAGAACCGGGCCGAAGCCGACCGGCTGCGCGCAGCGGTCGACTCCGGGGGCACCGCGGTACTCGGTCAGGTGCTGGCCGGGACCGGCGGCGTGGGCAAGACCCAGCTGGCCGCCGACTACGCCCGCACCACCTGGGAGAGCGGCAGCGTGGACGTGCTGGTGTGGATCAGCGCGAGCAGCCGTCAGGCGATCACCGCCGGATACGCCCAGGCCGGCATCGAGGTCCTCGCAGCCGACCCGAGTGACCCGGAGCAGGCCGCACGCGCGTTCCTGGCCTGGCTGGAGCCCAAGCGCGGGCAGGCACCGTGCCGTTGGCTCGTGGTCCTCGACGACCTCGCCGACCCGGCCGACCTGCGTGGCCTGTGGCCGCCCAGCGGGCACGGCCGCACCCTGGTCACCACCCGCCGTCGTGACGCCGCCCTCAACGGGCAGAGCCGACACCTCCTCCACGTCGGCGTGTTCACGCCCGGGGAGGCGTGCGCCTACCTCACCGCCGTACTCACCGCCCACGGCCGCACCGAGCCGGCACAGCAGATCGAAGCCCTGGCCGACGACCTCGGACACCTGCCCCTGGCCCTCGCCCAGGCCGCCGCCTACATCATCGACACCGCCGTCACCTGCGCCCGCTACCGCCATCTGCTGGCCGACCGGCTCAGGAATCTGGCCGACATGCTCCCCGAACCCGGCTCCCTGCCCGACGACCAGAGCGCCACCGTGGCGGCCACCTGGTCCCTGTCCATCGAACACGCCGACCGGCTGCGCCCGGCCGGCCTGGCCCGCCCGATGCTCCAACTCGCCGCGATGCTCGACCCCAACGGCATCCCCACCGAAGTCCTGACCAGCCGATCCGCCCTCACCCACCTCACCCGTCACCGCACCCCCGGCGCCGGGCTACCAGGCCCTGCGACACCCGAGGACGCCGCGGGCGCCCTGCAGGCCCTGCACCGGCTCAGCCTGGTCACCCACACACCGGGCCGGCCCGTCCAGGTCCACGGGCTGGTGCAGCGCAGCGTGCGCGAGCAGCTTGCGCCGCAACTGCTGGCCGGGATCGTCGGGGCGGCGGCCGACGCCCTGCTCCAGGCATGGCCGGACACGGAACGTGACTTCGCGACCGGCCAACGGTTCCGCGCCAACAGCGAGGCGCTGCGGTCCCATGACGAGCAGCTGCTGTGGTCCGAGCACGATGTGCACGAGGTCCTGCTCCGGACCGGCCAGAGCCTCGCCCACGCGCAGCTCATCCAGGCATCGGCGGACCACTACCGGCAACTCGCGGTCACCTCCGCGCAGAAGTACGGCGCGGGCTCCCCCCGCACCCTCGCCTGCCGCAGCAACTCCCTCCGTTTCCTGTGGCTCACCGACCCCGCAGACGCCGTGGTGGCGTACCAGGAGCTGGCCGCGGACTGCGCCCGCCTGCTCGGACCGGACCATTACCTCACTCTCGACGCGCGCCGCGAACTCGCCGTGGCCCGTGCCAGCGGGGGCGACCTGTCCGGTGCGCTGGCCGACTACGAACACCTGCTCGCCGACCAGCAACGCGTCCAGGGACCGCACCACCGCCAGACCCTCTCGGTCCGCTCGAGGATCGCCTCCCTGCACGTCACGAGGGGAGACGCGCCACGTGCCGCCACCCTGTACGAGCAGCTGCTCACCGACTGCCGGACGCATCTGGGGCGCTTCGCCGACATGACCCTGGAGATCCGCGGAAAGCTCGCGCAGCTGCGGGGCACGGCGGGCGATCCGGCCGGAGCCCGCGCGCTGTACGAGGAGCTACTCGCCGACCACCTGGCGGCGTTCGGTCGCAACGACCTCCGCACCCTGGTGGTGCGGCACGAGCTCGCGATCTGGCGGGCCGCCGCCGGAGACCCGATCGGAGCCGCCGCCGACCTGGAGGAGATGATCGACGACGCCGTGCCGATTCTGGGCCGCAACCACGCCGACCTCTCCGCCGCCCGTTACACCCTGGGACTGCTGCGCGATCAGGCGGGCGACACCACGGCGGCAACGGCCGGCATGGCCGAGTCCGCCCGCGCGTTCGAGGAACTCCTCGGGCCCGACCATCCACTCGTCGTTCAAGGCCGCGCCGTACGCCTGGGGTGGCAGCACGCCCTGCTGGAGAGCGATCCGGTCACCGCCCTCGACGCCGTGAAGGAGGGGGCCGCCGCCCTGCGCGCGCAACTGGGCCCTGACGACCCGCAAGTGCTGATGTTCCGGCGTCTCGTCCTGGACATCGAGGGCGTGATCGTCGACCCGGTCCGGGCAGCCGGGGAGTTCGCCCTCCTGGCGGCCGACTACAGGCGGGCCCTGGGCCCCGAACACCCCGAGACCCTGGTGACCCGCGCCATGCTGGCCGACTGGCGAGGAGAGGCGGGCGACCGTTCCCAAGCGGTCGCCGAGCTCCGAGACCTGCTGGGGGACATGGTCCGGGTGCTGGGGCCCCACCATCCGAAGACCCTGAGCACCCGCGGGCTACTCGCCCGGAAGCTGCACGCGACAGGCGACACCACGGCGGCCGTCGCGATCTACGAGGACCTGATCGTCGTGCACCGCCAAGTGCTGGGCGCGGACCACCCGGACACCCTCGCGACACGTGTCGCCCTCGCCGACCTCCGTGCCGAGGACGCCGAGGCCGACGAGATGCTCCCCGTCTACCAGGAGCTGATCACGGACTGCACGCGCATCCTGGGCCCCGACCATCCGCGCACCCTGGACCTGCGTCGCAGCCTGCTCAGCTGCCGGACGGAAGCAGGCGACCCGGCAGGGGCGGCCGAGGAGTGCCGCGAGCTGCTCCGCGACTACCAGCGGCTCATGCCGCCCGGCCACATCAAGGCCCTGCCCATCCGCGCCATCTACGCCAAATTGCTCGCGGACAGCGAGGACTTCGCCGGGTCGGTTGCCGCGTACGAGGACCTGCTGCCGGTGGCCCTGCAGATCGTGGGCCCCGACCATCTCCTGTCCCTGATGGTCCGCGGCTGCCTGGCCGAGGCACTGGCCCGGCGCGACCGCGCCCCGGCAGACGGCCTCGCCGCCTTCGGCACGCTCCTCGACGACTGCACGCGTGTGCTGGGCCCCGCCCACTACCTCACCGAGGCCACCCGAGCCTTCCGGGAGGCCCTGCGCCGAAGCGGCTCGGCACTCCCGTCCACCACCTACGACAAGCTGCTGGCTCAGTACGCGAAAGCCGAGCGCTCCGGCCGCGCCGTGCCCCCCACCGCCGGGTGATCCCGGGCGCAGAGCCAAGCTGCCGCGTTCTCGCCGCGTGATCGGGCGACCGAGCGCGGAGCGTCACATCTTCGTACCCCGGGCGATCCGATAGAGCACATTCCGACGCAACGGCCCCTCGGGCTCGGCGGGGTCGTCGAAGTCGTCAACGGGATCCCGGGTCATGCCGATCCGGCGCATGACCGCCTGGGAACGGAGGTTGGTGGCTGTCGTCACCGCCAGGATTTCGGGAAGTCCAAGGGTCTCGAAGCCGAAGGACAGGACCGCCACGGCGGCCTCGGTGGCGTAGCCCTGGCCCCAGGCCGAACGAGCGAGCCGCCAACCGATCTCCACCCCCGCGAACGGCATGCCGTCATCCACCCGGTCCAAGCCTGCGAAGCCGATGAACTCGCCGGTCGCCGGTACTTCGACCGCCCACCACCCGTAGCCTCGCTCGTCGAACTCGGTCCGGAACCGTGCCACGGAGGCGTCGCTCTGTTCACGGGTCAGCAGGTCACCCAAGTGCTCCCGGACCTCGGGATCGGCATTCATCGCCGCCCACGGTTCAAGGTCGGAGTCCTGCCATCGACGGAGGATGAGGCGATCGGTACGCAGTTCAGTCATTCTGGCAAGCCAACAGTGGACCGCGGTCCCAAGGCAATCCATTTTCCGTGGACGGCAGCGTGTATGTCGAAGCCTCGACGGGGCGCACCGGCATCAGCCGGTGCGCCCCGTCAGCGCAGGGCGGGCCGGTGCGGGCCGGTGGGCTCTCAGCGCAGTCGGCTGAACCAGCGGACGACAGCGGCTGTGCCCGCGACGTTGGAGCCAAGATGCCGGGACCTGGCGAAGTCCGGACTGCCGAGATTGACGACCGGCGCGTTCACGCCGTGTGATTGCAAGGCGCCCTCGCAGTGGTCCGTGTTGGCATTGGCTGCCTGCTCGTCCGCGCTGGCGACGTACAGGCGGATCGGCACGCGAGGGCTCCAGGCGCAGGAGTCGTCGGCCACCCGCAGCGCCGCCGCCAGCTGGCCAGTCGGGTGGCGCAGCATGTCGAAGCCGTGCGGGGTGAGCAGCGCGCTGAGGGTGTCGGGCGTGCCGGCGAAGAGCTGTTGACCGGTGTGTGAACCGTCGAACAGGGCCTCAATCGTGCTGTCGTACGGCGCCTGGAAGACCTCGCCCGGCGAGTCGTACAGATGGTGCAGCCGATTCCACGCGACGAGAAGGTACGCCGTGTACAGCACACTGGACTTCGCATCGAGGGAGCCGTCGAGCAGCGCGGGCACCTCGGCGTTCTGGAAGTCGTACGCGCCGCTGATCGGCGCGACGGCTTCGAGCCGGAACCATCGATCGCCGCCGGCCTGGAGTGTTCGCGCGAGTGCCATCGCCGCCGAGGCTCCCTGGGAGAACCCGGTGACCAGCACGTCGTGTCCGAGCGCCCGGTCAGTGTGCGGAACAAAGGCGCGGGCTGCCCGCAGCATGTCCAACGAGGCGGTCGTCTCAGAGGGCACGTCCATCCAGGGGTGGAGCCCCGGACCAGCGCCGAGGCCGAGGTAGTCCGGGGCGACAGCGGCAAACCCGGCGGACGCGTACGTAATGGCGGGGGAGGACACGAAGCCGACCTTGACCATGGAGGACGGTGCGTCGGACCGGTAGCTGGCGGTGCCGTGAGTGAACGAGACCGTCCGCAGCTCGTGTTCGCGGCTACGGGGCAGCACCAGCAGTCCGCTGGCGGTGGTAGGCCGACCCTGGGTGTCCACGGTGCGGTACACGAGTCGGTAGGCGTCCACCCCGAACCGGACCGTACCCGCGTCGAATCCGGCAGCGGTCAGTGCCGCTGCGACGTCCTGCTTCGTGGCCAGCGTGCTCACCTGCTGAGCGGACACCAACTGTCCGCGATCGCTTGGGGTCACAGCGCCCGCCGAGGCGGCTCCGGTCGTCACCGTTGCGGCTGACACCAGGCCGACCAGGACTGTCGCGGCGCTGCGCCGACGGAACACGGAGCGCGGATTGCCTGTTGAATAAGCGGATTTCATGTCGCAGACGCTAGGTGAGACCGCGCTCGCCAACTACCCGGCCAGCCGGTGTGTCCGCCCTGGGGCTAGCCCTACCGCGGCCCAGGTTCAGGCGCCAGGCTCGACCGGCACACCGCCGATCACCAGGAAGAATCCTCGTTCCGCCTCACCACATGATCAACCCCCGAAGGACTTCCGGAACGGACCACTTGGGCCGCGTCTCTTTCGACGAGCGGTTCGATCGATCTGACTGACGGATTGTCAATTTCCTTTTCCCGGAATGCTTCCACTCACAGTTCCCGACACGAACGGGAGCGTCGTTCTCGCGGCTTTCGACCGGCGATCGAGATCCTCCGACCGCGAATCACCCGACCTGATCGCCTGCGCCCAACTCCGGCCCGAGCGAGCCGAGTTGCCCGGCGCCGCCCGCCGGCGGGCGGCCGCCCCGAGTCGATCACGGGCAGAACCGCCGGGCGACCACCACCCCGGGGCGCACGCCGGGAGATGCTCCGGTCAACCCGCGGGAAGTGCCGCCCGACCTGCGAGAGTTCACCGTTCAGACGACAGTGCGAGAACCTGCGACCGCTGAACTTCCGGCTCCGAACGGACGTCAGTTCACCGTGAAGACACTCAGACGTCATGTGTCATTCACCTGAATGTAACCTGAATGTCAGCTTCGGCTGATTGCTTCTACCCGCACCGCGACAGGCATTGATGGGGAAACTTCGATTTCCGAGGCAGGCAATGCACTTCAGTGATCGCGATACACCTCAGGCATCAGGTTCTACGGGCCGCTTTCCGGCGGTGAAATCCCCGGAGAGTGGGACCGAGACGCTCGTCGACCATTTTCGCACGGTTTTCCAGGAGCGCCCCGACGACCGGCTCTACCGGTTCCTCGTGGACGGCGAGGGAGAACCGGTCGGCCCGACCAACGCCGAAATCGACCGGCGGGTGCGCGCCATCGCCGCGGCACTTCGCGAGCGGGCCGCCGCCGGGGACCGCGCACTGATCGTCTGTCCGCCCGGCCTCGACTACCTGGCCTCCTTCCTCGGCTGCCTGTACGCGGGGGTCATCGCCGTCCCGGTGTATCCGCCGGACCCGGTCTTCATGAAACGCACGCTGCCCCGGCTGCTCAGCGTCATCTCCGACGCCCGCCCGACGGTGGTGCTGGCGAACCGCGCGGTCGCCGCGGTGGCCGACGAAATGGTCCGGCGCGCACCGGACTTGGCGGACCTCACCTGGCTGCTGGTCGACGAGGTCGAGCCGGACGCGGCGGACGGGTGGCGCAGACCGGCGACCACCGGGGACGACCTCGCGTTCCTGCAGTACACCTCGGGATCCACCGGTACGCCCAAGGGCGTGATGGTCAGCCACGCGAACCTGATCCACAACGTCGGCGCCATCAACGACCGGGTCTTCGCCGACCACCCGGGCCGACACCTGGTCAGCTGGCTGCCGCCCTTCCACGACATGGGGCTCATCGCCGGCCTGCTGGCGCCCGGCCTGGGCTCGTACCCGCTGACCTTCATGGAACCGATGGCGTTCCTGAAACGCCCGCTGCGCTGGCTGCGGGCCGTCTCCGAGTTCAAGGGGACCCTGACCGGCGCACCCAACTTCGCCTACGACCTCTGCGTCGCGAAGATCTCCGAGGAGGAGCGCCGCACGCTCGATCTGAGCGGCGTCCGGGTGGCGTTCAGCGGCGCCGAGCCGGTCCGGATCGACACCATCGACCGCTTCGCCCGGGCCTTCGAGTCCAGCGGCTTCGACCGCAACGCCTTCTACCCGTGCTACGGGCTGGCCGAGGGAACGCTCTTCGTCAGCGGCGGACGGCAGTTGACCGGACCGGTGACCCGCGGCGTCGACGCCGCCGCCCTCGCCGAGAAGGCCGTCGTGGACGCCGTGCCCGGCCGGGAGGCCAGGACCCAGATCGGCTGCGGATCCTCGATCCCCGATCAGGAAGTCGCCATCGTCGACCCGGAGACGCGCATCCGCCTGCCCGAGGGCAGGATCGGCGAGATCTGGGTCCGTGGGCCCAGCGTCGCGCACGGCTACTGGCAGCGCCCCGAGGAGAGCCCCGCCGTCTTCCGGGCCCGCATCCGCGAGAGCGCGGAGCCGGACGCGAGCGGCGGCGTTGGCGGCGCCGGCGGCGAACCGGGCGACGGCGCCGGGGAGTTCCTGCGCACCGGGGACCTCGGTTTCCTCAGCGGCACCGAACTGCACGTCTCGGGCCGGATGAAGGACGTCGTCATCATCGACGGCAAGAACCACTACCCGCAGGACATCGAGCTGACGGCCGAGACGAGCCATTCCGCGCTGTATCCCGGCTGCGGCGTGGCGTGTTCGGTGGAGGTGGACGGCGAGGAGCGGCTCCTGGTCGTCCACGAGGTCGCCGGGCGCCCGCCGGCGCTCGACACCGAGGGCGTGATCGCCGCGATCCGCGGCGCGGTGGCGCAGGAGCACGGGATCGCGGTGCACCACGTGGCGCTGCTCAGACGCGGCGGCATTCCGAAGACGTCCAGCGGCAAGCTGCAGCGCGGGGCGGCCAGACAGGCCTTCCTGGCCGGCGAGCTCAACGCGCTGGCCTCCTGGAGCGCGCCGTCCACGGCCGCGGACCGCCGTGAGCCGCCCGCGGCCGCCGTCGCCACCGGGCCGGTCCGCCCGGCACCCGCAGTCCCCGCAGTCCCCGCGGCCGAGATCGAGCGGCGGCTCGTCCGCGAGCTGGCCGAACTCCTCGGCCTGGCGCCGGAGTCCGTGGACCCCACCAGGCCGTTCGTCGACTACGGGATGAGCTCGGCGCAGCTGGTCGCCACCATCGGCACCGTCGAGCAGTGGCTCGAGCGCCCGCTGCCCGCGACGCTCGCCTACGAGTACCCGACGATCGAGGCGCTCGCCCGGCACCTGGGCGCGGACGCCGGGGGCGGGCGGACCGAGCGCCCCGTGGCCGCCCTGCCGGAGGGTTCCGGTGCGGCGCGGAGCGCCGCCGGGGAAGCGGCCGCCGAGGCCGTACCGGCGGACGGTCGACACCCGCACGAGCCGGTCGCCATCGTCGGCATCGGCTGCCGCTTCCCCGGCGGCGCCGACGACCCCGAGTCGTTCTGGCAGCTGCTCGTCGAGGGCCGGGACGCGGTGGGCGAGGTGCCCGCCGACCGGTGGGACGTGGCCGAGTTCACCTCCGAGGACCCGTCGGTCCCCGGCCGGACCAACAGCCGCTGGGGCGGCTTCCTGGACGGCGTCGACCGCTTCGACCCGCACTTCTTCGGGATCTCCCCGCATGAGGCCGAGCGGATGGACCCGCAGCAGCGGCTGCTCGCCGAGGTCGCCTGGGAGGCCCTGGAGGACGCCGGTCTGGTGGCCGAGAGCCTGGCCGGCTCCGCCACGGGCGTCTTCGTCGGCATCGCGACCAACGATTACGGGCACCGGCAGTTCCGCGACCTGACCACGGTCGACGCCTACTCCGGCACCGGCAACGCGCTGAGCATCGCGGCGAACCGCCTCTCCTACCTGTTCGACCTGCGCGGACCGAGCATGGCGGTGGACAGCGCGTGCTCCTCCTCGCTGGTGGCCGTGCTGCAGGCGTGCGCCAGCCTGGCGCGCGGCGAGTGCTCGCTGGCGCTGGCCGGCGGCGTCAACGTCATCCTGTCGCCGGCCCTGGCCGTCAACTTCACCAAGGCGGGCGTGCTGTCCCCGGACGGGCGGTGCAAGCCGTTCGACGCGAGCGCCAACGGCTACGTCCGCTCCGAGGGCGCGTCGGTGGTGGTCCTCAAGCCGCTGAGCCGGGCGCTGGCCGACGGCGACCGGGTGTACGCCGTCATCCGGGGCGGCGCGGTGAACCAGGACGGGCGCAGCAACGGCATCATGGCGCCCAACCCGCAGGCCCAGGAGGAGGTCCTGCGCGCCGCGTACGCCCGGGCCGGGGTGCGCCCCGAGCAGGTGCACTACGTCGAGGCGCACGGCACCGGCACGCTGCTCGGCGACCCCATCGAGGCCCGGGCGCTGGCCGCGGTCACCGGTGCCGGCCGCGAGCCGGGCGCGCCCCTGCTGATCGGATCGGTGAAGAGCAACATCGGCCACCTGGAGGCCGCGGCGGGCGCCGCCGGACTGGTCAAGGCGGCGCTGATGGTCCGTCACCGGGCCGTCCCGGCGAGCCTGCACTATCGCACGCCGAACCCGCACATCCCGTTCGGGGAGCTGTCGTTGCGGGTGGCCGACGGGCTGACGCCCTGGCCCTCGCAGGAGCGGGCGCTGGTCGGCGTGAGCTCGTTCGGCTTCGGCGGCACCAACGCCCACCTGGTGCTGGAGCAGGCGCCCGAGCGGGCGGCGCTCTCGCCGCGCACCCCGGCGGGCAGCGCCCAGTTGCTGGCCGTCTCGGCCCGCAGCGAGCAGGCGCTGCGCGAGCTCGCCGCCCGGTACGAGGCGCAGCTCGCCGAGCCGGACGAGGGGGTTCGGCTGCACGAGATCTGCACGGCGGCGGCGGTGCGCCGGGTGCACCACGAGTTCCGGCTCGCCTGCGTGGGGCGCTCGTTCGCCGGCCTGCGGGAGGCGCTCGGCGCCTTCGGCCGGGGCGAGGAGCGCAAGGGCCTGTCCTGGGGCGGGCGCACCGTCGGCCGGCGGCCGCGGACGGCGTTCGTCTTCTCCGGGCAGGGTCCGCGGTGGTGGCCGCTGGCGGGTGATCTGCTGGACGCGGAGCCGGTGTTCCGCGAGTCGCTGGAGCGCAGCGACGCGATCCTGTACCGGCTGGCCGGCTGGTCGCTGATCGAGCGGCTCGCCGCGGACGCCGAGGACGGCGTGCTCGCCGACCCCGCCGTCGGACAGCCCGCACTGTGCGCCGCGCAGATCGCGCTGGCGGCGCTGTGGCGGTCCTGGGGCGTCGAGCCCGAGGCGGTGGTCGGCCACAGTGTCGGCGAGATCGCCGCCGCGCACGTCGCCGGCGCCCTGGACCTCGAAGCGGCGCTCACGGCGGCCCTGCACCGCGGCCGGGTGATCCGCGCCGCGATCGGCCGGGGCCGGATGGCCGTGGTCGGCGTCGGCTACCAGGAGGCGCGACGGATCCTCGCCGAGCGGGCGCCGGGCGCGGTCTGGGTGGCCGCGAGCAACGGCCCCACCTCGACGGTGCTGTCCGGCGACGGCGACGCGCTGGAGGCGCTGGCCGCCGGCCTCGACGCCGAGGGCGTCTTCTGCCGCCTGCTGGAGTCGGTCGCCTTCGCCTCGCACAGCCCCCGGATGGACCCGCTGAGCGAGGAGTTGAAGGGCCTGCTCGGCGATCTGGTCGCCGGCCCGCCCGCGCTGGACATGGTGTCGACCGTCACGGGCGAGCGCGTCGGCGACGGCCTGCGGCTGGACGCGGAGTACTGGGCGGCCAACCTGCGCCGGCCGGTCCTGTTCGACCAGGCGGTCACCGGCCTGGTCGACGCGGGCTACGACGTGTTCGTCGAGATCTCCCCCCATCCGATGCTGGGCGACGCCGTCGCGCAGCGGATGGCGCAGCGCGAGGCGGACGGCGCGGTGGTGGCCTCGCTGCGGCGCGACGAGCGCGGCCGGGAGTCGATGCTCGCCGAGCTCGGCCGGCTGCACACCGCCGGCTTCCCCGTCGACTGGGCCGCGGTGCACGGCGGTGGCGCGCCGATGGTGCGCCTGCCCAGGTACCCGTGGCAGCGGCAGCGCTGCTGGCTGGACGACGTACCGGCGCGGACCGCGCGCCCCTCGGACGGCGGGCACCCGGTGCTCGGGACGCGGCTGCCGTCGGCCGTGGCGCCGGGCACGGTCCACTTCGGTGCCCGGGTCGACCTGGCCGGCCTGCCGTACCTGCGGGACCACCGGGTCGCCGGGGCCGCCGTGCTGCCCGCGAGCCTCATCCTGGACGCGGCCCTGACGGCGGCGCGCCGCACGCTCGGCGGGGGGCACGCGGTCGTCGAGGACGTCCGCTTCACCCGGCTGACGGTGGTCCCGGAGTCGGCCGAGGACGCCACCGTACAGCTGGTGCTGCACGAGGAGGCGGCCGGTACCGGCACGCTGCGCCTCTACACCCGCGAGCCGGCCGCGCGCGGCGACTGGACCGAGGTGGCGAGCGGACGCTACCGCGACGCGCCTCCCCCGGCCGCCCACAGCACGCTGCCCGCGCTGCGCGAGCGCTGCGCGGAGGTGCTCGACACCGCCGGGCACTATGCCGGACTGGGCCGCGCGGGGCTGGAGTACGGGCCCGCGTTCCAGGGCGTCGAGCGGCTCTGGGGCGGTGCGCACGAAGCCCTCGCCCGGCTGCGCGAACCGGCCGGGGTGTCCGGGGACCGCGACCCGTACCTGATCCACCCCGCGCTGCTCGACAGCTGCCTGCAGGCGCTGGCGGCGGCCCTGGGCGGGGCGGACGCCGCGACCTTCCTCCCGGTGGGCGTCGGCGCGTTCACCCTCACCGGCGACGGCCGGGCGGTGCGCTGGGCGCACGCCACCGTGCCCGACGCCGCCGGCGACGGCGCCGAGATCAGTGGCGGCCGGGTGGAGCTCTTCGACGAGGCCGGCCACCCGGTCGGCGTGCTCGACCGGATCACGCTGCGGCGCCTGGAGCCGGCCGGTGACCAGGACCCGGTCGCCGAGGCCCTGTTCGACCTCGCCTGGCAGCCGGCCGCGGCCGCCGGTGCGGCGGTGGACCCGGGCAGCGGCTGGTGGCTGCTGCTCGCCGACCGGCAGGGCGTCGCCGACGGCGTGCGCTCCTCGCTCGAAGCCCGCGGCGCGGACTGCGTGTCGGTGACCACCGGGAGCGGATTCCGGCGCGTCGACGAGGGCGGCTACGAGGTCGATCCGCTGCGCCGGGCGGACATCGAGGCGCTGCTGGCGGACCTCGCCGCCACCCGGGCGGCGCCGTGCGCCGGGGTGCTGCACGCCTGGGGCCTGGACGCCGAGCCGTTCGAGCACTTCGAGCCTTCCGGGTCCTCCGGGTCCTCCGAGTTCTTCGAGCCCTCCGATTCCGATGGCCACGGGCAGGCCCGGGACCCGCTGGTGGAGCCGGTCGACCGGATCTGCGTCCCCGTGCTGCACCTGGTGCAGGCGCTCGCCGACGACGGCCCGCTGGGCGCGCCGCGCCTGCTGCTGGCGACCCGCGGTGCCCAGCGCGTCGGCGGCGAGCAGGCGCTGCCGGCCGTCGCGCAGGCGGCGCTGTGGGGCCTGGCCCGGGTGATCATGCTCGAACACGGCGAGCTGCGGCCCGTCGTCGTCGACCTCGACCCGGACCGCCCGGCCGACAGCGCGGCCGCCCTGCTCGGGGAGGTGTTGCGGCCCGCCGGCGAGGCCCAGCTCGCGCTGCGCGGCGACCAGCGGCTGGCCCCCCGGCTGGAGCGGCACAGCCCGCCGCAGCAGCCGGCGGCCATCGGCTGGCGGCGGCAGCCGTTCGATCCCGCCGTCCACGCCAACCACCGGATCCTGGCCACGGAGCCGGGTGTCCTGGACAGCCTGACCGCGACCCCGTGGCAGCGCACCGCGCCCGGCCCCGGGCAG
This sequence comes from Kitasatospora sp. NPDC094028, assembly GCF_049543595.1. Lineage (NCBI taxonomy): Bacteria > Bacillati > Actinomycetota > Actinomycetes > Kitasatosporales > Streptomycetaceae > Kitasatospora > Kitasatospora sp. NPDC094028. Next base: position 137,320 of record NZ_JBMVFA010000013.1, read on the forward strand.
GTCGAGATCGAGGTGGCCGCCACCGGCCTCAACTTCAACGACGTCCTCAAGGCGATGGACATCTGCCCCGGGGTGTCCGGCGTGGTCCCGCTCGGCGGCGAGTGCGCCGGCCGGGTGACGGCGATCGGCGACGGCGTCGAGGACGTTCGGGTCGGGCAGCGGGTGATGGCCGTCGCGCCGTCCGGCATGGCGGCGTACGCCACCACCGAGGCCCGCCTGGTCGCCCCGGCCCCGGAGCGGCTCACCGACGTGGAGGCGGCGGCCACCCCGATCGCCTTCCTGACCGCCGTCTACGGCCTGGAGTACCTGGCGCGCCTGCGCGCGGGCGAGACGCTGCTGATCCACTCGGCGGCCGGCGGCGTGGGCCTCGCCGCCCTGCAGGTCGCCCGCCGCAACGGCGTGCGGGTGCTGGCCACCGCGGGCAGCGAGGCCAAGCGCGAACTGCTGCGCTCGCTGGGCGTCGAGCAGGTGATGGACTCGCGCTCGCTCGCCTTCGCCGACGAGGTCATGGCGCTGACCGGCGGGCGCGGCGTGGACGTGGTGCTCAACTCGCTCGCCGGCGAGGCGCTCACCCGCAGCGTGCGGCTGCTCGCCCCGGGCGGGCGGTTCGTCGAGATCGGCAAGCGGGACGTCTACGACGACAACCCCCTCCCGCTGGGCGCGCTCAAGCACAACCGGGCGTTCCTGGCGGTCGACCTGGAGCGCTCCTTCGCCGAGCAGCACGAGCTGGTGGCCGAGCTGTTCGCCGAGGTCGCGCGCGGCTTCACCGAGGGCGACTTCACCGCCCTGCCGGTGACCGACTTCGCGTTCTCGCAGGCACCGGCGGCCTTCGCGCTGATGGCGCAGGCCCGGCACACCGGCAAGGTGGTGCTGCGACCGGACACCCCCGCGGCGGTCGCCGTACCGCCGCAGGACGGTCCGGTCCGGGCGGCCGCGACGTACCTGATCACCGGCGGCCTGGGCGCGCTCGGTCTGGAGACCGCGCGCCACCTGGTCGACCGGGGCGCCCGGCACCTGGTGCTGGTCGGCCGCCAAAAACCCTCGGCCGAGGCGGAGTCGGTGATCGCCGACCTGCGCGAACGGCAGGTGGCCGTCCTGGTGCGCAGCGCCGACGTCTCCCGCCGCGAGGACGTCGCCGGCGTGCTCGCCGACCTGGACGCCGCGATGCCGCCGCTGGCCGGCATCGTGCACGCCGCCGGTTTCCTGGACGACGCCCTGCTGCTCGGGCTCGACCGGGACCGGATGCGCTCGGTGGCCGAACCCAAGGCCGCCGGCGCCTGGCACCTGCACCGGGCCACCGCGGGGCGGGAGTTGGACTTCTTCGTGCTGTTCTCCTCGGCCGCCGCGCTGCTCGGCTCGCCGAGCCAGGGCAACTACGCCGCCGCCAACGGCTACCTGGACGCCCTGGCGCAGTACCGGCGGGCCCGGGGCCTGCCCGCGCTGAGCATCGACTGGGGTCCGTGGGCGCGGATCGGCCTGGCGGCCGGGCCCGAACGGGCCGGCGCACTGGCCGCCCAGGGCGTCCTGGCGCTGGAACCGCGGCAGGGCATCGAGGCCCTCGACCGGCTGCTGCGCACCGGATCGGCGCAGGCGTGCGTCCTGCCGCTGGACCACGGCCGACTGCGCGAGGCCGCCGGCGCGGGGCTGCTGCCCGCACTGCTCACCGGCCTGCTGGCCGCCGGGCCGGGCGCGGCGGCGCCGGGCGGGCCGCAGCCGGAGATCCGCGGGCGGCTGCTCGCGGTCGAGCCGGGGCGCCGGCGCCGGGCGCTCCTCGCCGAGCACTGCCGCGCGGTGGTCGCCAAGGTACTCAAGACCGACGCGGCGCGGATCGACCCGAGCGAGCCGCTGGCCGCGATGGGCTTCGACTCGCTGATGTCGCTCGAACTGCGCAAACGGCTGGAGGCCTCGCTGCACACCGACCTGCCCGCCACCATCGGCTGGCGCTTCCCGACCGTCGACGCGCTCGTGCCGTTCCTGGCCGAGCGGATGGGAATCGCCCTGCAGGCCGACCAGGCCCACCAGGCCCACCAGGCCGAGCGGGCCGGCGCGGAGCACCCGGACGGTCCGGGCCAGGATCCGGCGGCCGACGACATCGAGACGGACATCGAGACGGACATCGACGGGCTTGACGACAGCGACGTCGAAGCACTGCTGCTGGCCAGGATGACGCAGATCGACGAGGGGCGTGACCGATGACTCCGCAGGACGGGCAACAGACCTCGACGTCCACGCTCAAGCGCGCGTACGTCACCATCGAGCGGCTGCAGCGCCGCATCGAGGCCTACGAGCGCGCGGCCTCGGAACCCATCGCCGTGGTGGGGCTGGGCTGCCGCTTCCCCGGCGGGGTGGTCGACGCGGACAGCTACTGGCGGATCCTCACCGAGGGGATCGACGCGGTGAGCGAGATTCCCGCCGACCGGTGGGACGTCGACGACTTCTACTCCGCCGAGCCGCGCCGGCCGGGCCGGATGAGCACCCGGTGGGGCGGGTTCCTCGACCGCATCGACCGGTTCGACCACGAGTTCTTCGGCATCTCCCGCCGCGAGGCCCTGGTGATGGACCCGCAGCAGCGGCTGACGCTGGAGGTGGTCTGGGAGGCGCTGGAGAACGCGGGCCAGGCGCCGGCCGAACTGGCCGGCAGCAGCACGGGCGTGTTCCTGGGCGTGTGCAGCAACGACTTCGCCACCGAGTACCTGACCGGCCCCGCGGCGGCCACCGCCTACGCCAGCACCGGCTCCGCCCACAGCATCGTCACCGGCCGGGTGTCGTACGTGCTGGACCTGCGTGGCCCGAGCGTGGCGACCGACACCGCGTGCTCCTCCTCGCTGGTCGCCGTGGACCAGGCGTGCCGCAGCCTGCGGTCGGGGGACTGCGACCTGGCGATCAGCGGCGGCGTGAACGCGATCGTCTCGCCGCTGCCGAGCATCTCCTTCTCCCAGTTCCCCGGCATGGTCGCCCCGGACGGCCGGTGCAAGACCTTCGACGCCTCGGCCAACGGCTACGTGCGCGGCGAGGGCTGCGGCATCGTCGTGCTCAAGCGGCTGTCCGACGCCGAGCGCGACGGCGACCAGGTGCTCGCCGTCATCCGCGGCGGCGCGGTCAACCAGGACGGCCGCAGCTCGGGCATCACCGCGCCCAACGGCGCGGCGCAGCGCGACGTGCTGCGCCGCGCGCTGCGGACCGCCGGGGTGGCCGCCGAGGAGGTCTCGTACGTCGAGGCGCACGGCACCGGCACCACGCTCGGCGACCCGATCGAGGTGGAGGCGCTCGCCGAGGTGTACGGCCGGCCGCAGGGCGCGCCGGTCTACCTCGGGTCCTCGAAGACCAACCTCGGCCACCTCGAAGCCGCCTCCGGCGTCGCCGGGCTGATCAAGGTCGTGCTGTCGCTCAGCCGGGGCGCGATCCCCGGCAACGTGCACTTCACGCGGCTCAACCCGCACATCTCCTTCGACGGCACCACGTTCGCGGTGCCGACCGGGCTCACGCCCTGGCCGGCGCCGGAGGGCCGGCGGGCCGCGGGCGTCAGCAGTTTCGGCTTCAGCGGCACCAACGCCCACCTGATCGTGGCGCAGGCGCCCGCCCGCACCGCGCCGGAGGCCGACACCGTCCGCCCGGCCTCGGTGCTGGCGCTGTCCGCCCGCAGCGGGACGGCGCTGGCCGCGCTCGCCGACCGGTACCGGGAGCGGCTGACCACCGATGCCGCCACCCCGCCGGCCGACCTGTGCTACTCCGCCAACACCGGCCGCTCCCACTTCCGCCACCGGCTCGCGGTGACCGGCGCGACGCGGCACGAACTCGCCGAGGCCCTGGGCGACTTCGCCGCCGGCCGGGCGGGCGAGCGGCTCGCCCACGGGCAGGCGGGCGGCGGCGAGGCGGTGTTCCTGTTCACCGGGCAGGGGCCGCAGCGGCCGGGCATGGCCCGCGCCCTGTACGAGACCCAGCCGACCTTCCGGCGGGTGCTGGACACCTGTGACGAGCTGCTGCGGCCGGTGCTGGAGCGTCCGCTGCTGTCCGTCATCCACCCCGAGGACCCCGGGTCGGGGACCGTCGACGAGAACACCTACTCCCAGCCGGCCCTGTTCGCCGTCGAGTACGCGCTGGCGCAGCTGTGGCGGTCCTGGGGGGTGGAGCCGGCGGCGGTGCTCGGGCACAGTTTCGGCGAGTACGTCGCGGCCTGCGTGGCGGGCATGATGTCGCTGGAGGACGGGCTGCGGCTGGTCGCCGAGCGCGGGCGGCTGATGCAGGCGCTGGCGGCGAACGGCTCGATGGCGGTGGTCTTCGCGCCCGAGATGGACGTCGCCATGGCGGTCGCCGACCACCCGGACACGGTCTCGATCGCCGCCGTCAACGGCCCGGCGAACGTCGCGATCTCCGGCGTGCGGGCCGACGTGGAGGCGATCTGCGCGGGCTTCGCGCGCTACGGCGTGGAGAGCCGGCAGCTGCGCATCACCACCGCCTCGCACTCCCCCCTGATCGAGCCCGTCATCGGCGCGCTGCGGGCTGCGGTGGAGAAGGTGGCGTTCAGCGCGCCGCGCATCCCGCTGGTCGCCAACCTGACCGGCGAGCTGTGGCCGTGGGAGCGGGTGCCCGACGCCGACTACTGGGCCGAACACGCCCGCCAGCCGGTCCGGTTCGCGGCCGGCATCTCCACGCTGCGCGCCCTGGGGCACGACACCTTCCTGGAGATGGGCCCCGCCCCGACCCTGCTCGGCCTGGTCGAGGACTGCCTGCCCGACGGGCACGACGCCCTGCTGCTGCCGAGCCTGCGGCGCGGGCAGGACGACTGGGAGGTGCTGCTGTCCTCGCTGGGCCGGCTCTACGCACGCGGCGCGGACATCGACTGGCGGGGTTTCGACCGCGACTACACCCGGGCCAAGGTGACCGTCCCCGGCTACGCCTTCGACCCGACGTCGCTGGGGCAGGAGCCGGTCGGACGCCGCCGCGACGGCTACCGGGCGAGCACGGTGACCGACGAGCAGGACGGGGCCGGCCCTGACGAGGACCTGCTCTACCGGCTCGACTGGCAGCCCGCCGAGGCCGCCGCGCCGCGGGCGGCCGCGGTGGACGGCCCGGCGCCGACCTGGCTCGTCCTCGCCGACGGCACCGGTGTCGGGGACGCACTCGCCGCGGCCGTCGAGGAACAGGGCGCCCGGTGCGTGCGCGTCGTGCCCGCGTCCGACTACCGCTACGACCGCGAGCAGGGCACCGCCGAGGTGCGCACCGGCACGGCCGCGGACCTCGGCCGGCTGCTGGCCGAACTCGCCCCGGGCGAGGAGGAACTGCGGGTCGTGCACCTGTGGAGCCTCGACGAGGCGGGCGGCGAGCCCGCGTCCGCGGACCGGCTGCTGGCCGGGCAGGAACGATCCTGCATGAGCGCGGTACGGGCGGTGCAGGCCCTCGCCGAGGCCCGCAGCACCCGGTCGACCCGGCTGTGGCTCGTCACCCGCGGCGCCGCCGGCCCGGACACCCAGGCCTCGGCACTCGGCCAGTCCACGCTCTGGGGCCTGGGCAGGTCGCTGCAGCAGGAGCACGCCGGGCTGTGGGGCGGCCTGGTCGACCTCGACCCGCAGGCCGAACCGAAGGCACTGGCCCACCGGTTGCTGGCGGAGCTGGCCGGCGGTGACGGCGAGGACCAGATCGCGCTGCGCGGCGAGGTGCGGCACGTCGCCCGGCTGACCCGCGCCCCGCTCGCCGCCCCCACCGCCCGGGGCTTCGGCTGGCGCACGGACGCGAGCTACCTGGTCACCGGCGGCCTGAGCGGCGTGGGCCTGGCCCTGGCCCGCGCCATGGTGCTCGACGGCGCCCGCCACCTGGTGCTGGTCGGCCGCACACCGCTGCCGCCGCGGCACGCGTGGGCCGCCCGGACCGGTGACTCGCCGGTCGCGCAACGCGTCGCGGCCGTCCGGGAGTTGGAGTCGCTCGGCGCCTCGGTCACGGTGGCGCCCTGCGACGTCTCCGACGAGGACGCGGTGCGCGAGCTGCTCGCCCGCCACGACGCGGAGGGCCGCCCCCCGATCCGCGGCGTACTGCACGCCGCCGGCATCGGCGCGGTCACACCGCTGCGCGAGCTCCAACTCGACGACCTGGAAGCACAGTTCAAGCCGAAGGCGGCCGGCGCCTGGATCCTGGACCGGCTGCTGGCCGACCGACCGCTGGACTTCTTCGTGCTCTGCTCCTCGGCCAGCTCCCTGCTCAGCTCACCGTTCGTCGCCGGCTACGCCGCCGCCAACGCCTTCCTGGACTCCCTCGCCCAGCGGCGCCGGGCCCAGGGCCGGCCGGCCCTCAGCATCAACTGGGGCATCTGGGCGCAGACCGGCATGGCGCTGCGCGGACCGGAGGCCAGCGGCGGGCTCGGCGGCGGCATGGGCACCCTCCGGCCCGAGCAGGCCGCCCGGATCTTCCTGACCCTGCTGCGCCAGGAGACGGCGCAGGTCGCCGTCCTGCCGACCGACTGGGCCACGTGGGGACACCGCTACCAGCAGGCCTCCGGATCCGCGCTGCTGTCCGAACTGACGCAGCAGCCCGACCGGCCCGCGTCCGCGCGAGCCGCCGCCGCCCGCACCGCCGCCGTCCGGGCCAGCGCGCTGCCCACCCGCGACGAGCTGCTCGCCCTGGCACCCGCCGAGCGCGTCGCCGCGCTGACCGCCCAGCTGTCCCTGAGCGCCACCGCGACCCTGCGGGCCCAGGGCGACGGCGTCGTGGCCGACCGGCCCCTGATCGACCTGGGGCTGGACTCCCTGATGGCCGTGGAACTGCGCAACGAGATCGAGGGCCGGCTCGGCACCTCGCTGCCGATCTCCGTCTTCCTCGAAGGCGCCACGGTGCGCGCGCTGGCGCAACGCATCGTCGACCAACTGGCGGACGGCGACGGCGAAACGGCCGCCGCCGCCGCGCCGATCCAGCGCGTCAGGCGCCGCGGGGACGTGGCGGCCGACCTGCTCGCGCAGATCACCGGGGGGCAGGAGCAGTGAGCGAGCGAGTCGGACAAGAGCGAGTCGGACGACAGGTGCGCGTGCGCGAAGCGCTCGCCGAGTCCTGCGAGGCGGGCGCATGAGCGAGATCGACGAGCGCCTCGCGGCCCTCACCCCCGAGCAGCGGACCCTGTTCGAGAAGCTGCTGGCCGACAGCGGGCAGGCGGACGACACCTTCCCGCTCTCGGTGACGCAGCAGGGCATCTGGTTCCAGGAGCAGCTGCACCCCAACAACCCGGCCTACGTCATCCCGGCCGCGGCCCGGTTGCAGGGCCCGCTCGACGCCGCGGTCCTGCGCGCCGCGGTGCACGAGATCGTGCGCCGCCACGAATCGCTGCGCACCACCTTCGAGCTGCGCGACGGCCGGCCCGTCCAGGTCGTCCGGGCCGAACTGCCGCCCGACCTGGCCGAGGAGGACCTCGGCGCCGGCGGCCTGAGCGAGGAGCGGTTCCACCGGCGGATGTCCGAGCTGCGCGCCGAACCGTTCGACCTGGCGGCCGGGCCGCTGCTGCGCCTGCGGCTGCTGCACGTCGGCCCGCAGGAGTCGGTGCTCCTGGTGGCGATGCACCACCTGATCTCCGACGGCTGGTCGGTGGGGGTCCTGGTCTCCGAACTCGTCGCGCTGTACGCGGCGTTCAGCGCCGGGCGGCCCTCGCCGCTGCCGGAGCCGGAGATCCACTACGGCGACTTCGCCGACTGGCAGCAGCAGTGGCTGCGGGACACCGACCTGACCGCGGACCTGGCGTACTGGCGCGAGCACCTGGCCGGCGCGCCCGCCGCACTCGCCCTGCCGACCGACCGGCCGCGCCCGGCCGTCCAGGGGTTCAACGGCGCCTCGGTGCCGTTCGCCCTGCCCGAGCCGCTGATGCGCGAGCTGGGCGCGCTGGCCAAGCGGCACGGCGCGACGACCTACATGGCGCTGCTGGCGGCCTTCCAGGTGCTGCTGCACCGCCACGCCCACCAGGACGACGTCGTGGTCGGCGTGCCCACGGCGGGCCGCGGACGGGCCGAGGTGGAGCCGCTGATCGGCTTCTTCGTCAACACCCTGCCGGTGCGCACCGACCTGTCGGGCGATCCCGCCTTCACCCGGGTCCTCACCCGCACCCGGGACGCCTGCCTGGGCCTGTACGCGCACCAGGACGTCCCGTTCGAGCGGATCGTGGCGGACCTGCGGCCGGCCCGCGACCTGAGCCGGCCGCCGCTCTTCCAGACCTGCCTGACCTACCAGAGCGACCCGCTGCCCGACCAGGAGAGCGCCGGCCTGCGGCTGCGCCGGCTGCCGGTGCGGGCCGAGGGCGCGCGGTTCGACCTGGAACTGCAGTGCTTCGACGACAACGGCGGCGTGCACGGCTGGTTCGAGTACGACCGCGACCTGTTCGACGAGCGGACCATCGCGCGGATGGCCGACCAGCTGCGCCGGATCGTCGAGGACGTGGTGGCCGACCCGGAGACACCGGTCGGCCATCTGCGGCTGCTCGACGACGCCGAGCACGCGGGTGCGCTGGCCGCCGGCACCGGAGCCGGCACCGAGTGGCCCGGCCGGGGCTGGATCCACCAGTGCGTCGAGGAGGCCGCGCGCCGCACGCCCGCGGCCGAAGCCGTCCGCTTCGACGGCGAGACGCTCGACTACGCGGAGCTGAACCGGCGGGCGAACCGGCTCGCCCACCGGCTGCGGCGCTCGGGCGTCGGCCGCGACGTGCTGGTCGGCGTGGCCATGGAGCGCTCCCTGGACCTGGTGGTGAGCCTGCTCGCGGTCCTCAAGGCCGGCGGCGCCTACCTGCCGCTGGACCCGGGCCACCCCCGGGACCGGCTGGCGTACCTCGTCGAGGACGCGCGGGCGCCCGTCCTGCTCACCCACACCCGGATGCTCCCGCTGCTGCCCGCCACCGACGCGGAGATCCTCTGCGTGGACGGGCTCGCCGCGCAGCTGGCGGCCGAGTCCGCCGACGATCCCGGGCTCGCCGTGGACGGTGAGGACCTCGCCTACGTCATCCACACCTCCGGCTCCACCGGGCGGCCCAAGGGCGTCATGAACGTCCACGCGGCCGTCCGCAACCGGCTGCTGTGGATGCAGGACACCTACCGGCTCGGCCCCGGGGACCGGGTGCTGCAGAAGACGCCGTTCTCCTTCGACGTCTCGGTGTGGGAGTTCTTCTGGCCGCTGATGACCGGCGCCACCCTGGTGGTGGCCCGGCCCGAGGGGCACCGGGACAGCCGCTACCTGATCGACACCATCCGCGCGGAAGCCGTCACCACCGTGCACTTCGTCCCGTCGATGCTGCAGGTCTTCCTGCGCGAGCCGGACGTGGAGGAGTGCACCACGCTGCGGCACGTGGTCTGCAGCGGCGAGGCGCTGCCGCGGCAGCTGGCCCGGGCCTTCCTCGACCGCAGCGGGGCGCAGCTGCACAACCTGTACGGCCCGACCGAGGCGGCGATCGACGTCACCGCCTGGACCTGCCGCCGGGACGAGGACCTGCGCCCGCTGCCGATCGGGCTGCCGATCGCCAACACCAGCGTGCACGTGCTCGACCGCCACCTGCGGCCCGTTCCGCCCGGGGTGCCCGGCGAGGTCCACCTCGGCGGGCGCGGCCTGGCCCGCGGCTACCTCAACCGGCCGCGGCTCACCGCCGAGCGCTTCGTCCCGGATCCGTTCGCGCCGGGCGAAGGCGCCCGGCTGTACCGCACCGGCGACCTGGCACGGCGCCGCGAGGACGGCGCGCTGGAGTACCTCGGGCGGCTGGACCACCAGGTCAAGCTGCGCGGCCTGCGGGTCGAGCCCGGGGAGATCGAGTCGGTGCTGACCGCGCACGAGCAGGTGCGCGAGGCGCTCGTGCTCACCCACGAGCGCGCCGCGGACGACGTGCGGCTGGTCGCGTACGTGACCGGCGAGGACGTGCCGCCCGCCGCCCAGCTGGCCGCCTTCCTGCGGCAGCGACTGCCCGCCTCCATGGTGCCCTCGCACTTCACCGTGCTGCCGGCGCTCCCGCTGACCACCAACGGCAAGGTCGACCGGGCGGCCCTGCCCGCGCCCGGTGCGGACCGGCCCGGGCCGCGCGGCGCGTTCGCCGAGCCGCGCGACGAGCTGGAGCGCTCGATCGCCGCGCTCTGGTGCGAGCTGCTGGGGGTCGAACGGGTCGGCGTCCAGGACAACTTCTTCGACCTCGGCGGCCACTCCCTGCTGCTGGCCCGGCTGCGGGTCGAACTCGCCGCGACCCTGCGGCGCGAGGTGTCGATGGTCGAGCTCTTCCAGCACCCGACGGTCGCCTCGCTCGCCGGCTTCCTCAACCGGCCCGGGACCGCCCCGCCCGCGACCGCCGCGCGGGAGCGGGCCGCGGCCCGCCGTCAGTCGCAGGACCAACGTCGGCGCGCCGCCGCCCGGCGCACGCACTCACGGGAAGGCAGTTGACCGACGTGTCGGAGATCTCCGAGGACCACAACCGGATCGCGGTCATCGGCATGGCCGGGCGCTTCCCCGGCGCCGGCGACGTCGACACCCTGTGGCAGAACCTGATCGAAGGACGCGAGGGCGTCTCGGCGCTCACCGAGGACGAGCTGCTCGCCTCGGGGGCCGACGCGCGGCTGCTCGGCCACCCGGACTACGTCAGGGCCAAGGGCGTGCTGGCCGACGCCGACCGCTTCGACGCCGCGTTCTTCGGCTACAGCCCGCGCGAGGCCGAACTGCTCGACCCGCAGCACCGGGTGTTCCTGGAATGCGCCTGGCAGGCGCTGGAGTCGGCCGGCTGCAACCCGCGGACCTTCCGCGGCCGGATCGGGGTGTTCGCCGGATCCAGCCTCAACTCCTACCTGCTGTTCAACGTCATGGCCGACCCGCGCACCGTCGAGTCGGCCGGCGGCCACCAGGTCCAGATCGCCTCCGACAAGGACTTCCTGGCCACCCGCACCGCCTACAAGCTCGGCCTGACCGGCGCCGCGATCACCGTGCAGAGCGCCTGCTCGACCTCGCTGACCGCGGTGCACCTGGCCTGCCAGAGCCTGCTGAACGGCGAGTGCGACATCGCGCTGGCCGGCGGGGTGTCGGTCAGCGTCCCGCTCCGGGACGGCTACCTGTACCAGCCCGGCGGCATCATGTCGCCGGACGGGCACTGCCGCGCCTTCGACGCCGAGGCCGCCGGCACCGTGGCAGGCAACGGGGTCGGCGTCGTGGTGCTGCGCCGGCTGGCCGACGCCCGCGACACGGGCGACCCGGTAGACGCGGTCATCCTCGGCAGCGCCGTCAACAACGACGGCTCCCTCAAGGCCGGTTACACCGCCCCGAGCGTCGACGGCCAGGCCGAGGTGATCGCCGAGGCGCTCGCGGTGGCCGAGGTCGACGCCGCCGGCATCGGCTACGTCGAGACCCACGGCACCGGCACCGTGCTCGGCGACCCGATCGAGATCGCCGCCCTGACCCGCGCCTTCCGCGAGCACACCGAGAAGACCGGCTACTGCGCGATCGGCTCGGTCAAGAGCAACGTCGGCCACCTGGACGCCGCCGCCGGCGTCACCGCCCTGATCAAGGCCGTGCTGGCGCTGCGGCACGAGGCGATCCCGGCCACCCTGCACCACACCACGGCGAACCCCGCACTCGCCCTGGAGAGCAGCCCGTTCTTCGTCGCCACCGAGCCGCTCCCCTGGCCCCGGCAGCGGGAGCCGCGCCGCGCCGGCGTCAGCTCCTTCGGCATCGGCGGCACCAACGTGCACGTCGTGCTGCAGGAGGGGCCGCCCGCCGTACCGGGCGGCCCCGGCAAGCCCGTGCGGCTGCTGGCGCTGTCCGCGAAGTCCGCCCCGGCGCTGGTGGAGAACGCCCGGCGGCTGGCCGACCACCTGGAGAGCCACCCGCAGGACGGCCTCGACGACGCGGCGTACACCCTGGCGCTGCGCCGCGAGGCCTTCGAGCACCGGGCCGCCGTGGTCGCCGAGGACCGCGCCGGCGCCGTGGCGGCGCTGCGCCGCATCGCCGGGCCGAGCGCCACCGCGGCGGCCGGGCACCGGCCGCCGGTGGTCTTCCTGTTCCCCGGCCAGGGCGCCCAGTACGTCGGCATGGCCCACGACCTGTACCGGCACGAGCCGCTGTTCGCGGCCGAACTCGACCGCTGCGCCGAGCTGTTCGCGCCGCACCTCGGCGAGGACCTGCGGGCCCTGCTGTTCCCGCCGCCCGGGGCGGAACGGCAGGCCGCGCAGCGGCTGGAGCAGACCGCGCTCACCCAGCCGGTGCTGTTCGGCGTCGAGTACGCGCTGGCACAGCTGTGGCGCGCCTGGGGGGTGGAGCCGCGCGCGATGGCCGGGCACAGCATCGGCGAGTACGTCGCGGCCTGCCTGGCGGGCGTGTTCTCGCTCCCGGACGCGGTGCGGCTGGTCGCGGCCCGCGGGCGGCTCGTGCAGTCGATGCCGACCGGCGCGATGCTCGCGGTCTTCCTCCCGGAGGCCGAGACCGCCGCCCTGCTCACCGGCGCCCTGCTCACCGGCGAGCTGTCCGTGGCCGCGGTCAACTCCACGGCGCTCAGCGTGGTGTCCGGTGACCTGCCGGCGATCGAGGAGCTGGAGCGGCGGCTGCGGGCCGCGGGCACCGGCTGCCGCAGGCTGCACACCTCGCACGCCTTCCACTCGCCGAGCATGGCGGCCGCGGTCGCGCCCTTCGTGGCGGAGGTCCGCACCGTCACCCTCAACCCGCCGACGATCCCCTTCTGCTCGAACGTGACCGGCACCTGGATCACCGACGAGCAGGCGACCAGCCCCGAGTACTGGGGCCGGCACCTGCGCGAGCCGGTGCGGTTCGACGGGGCGCTGGACGAACTGCTCGCCGACCCGGCCGCGCTGCTGCTCGAAGTCGGCCCCGGCCGGGTCCTGACCACCTTCGCCCGCGAGCACGCGGCCTGGGGCACCGCGCGCACCGCGCTGGCCTCGCTGCGGCACCCGAACGAGCGGCGGGACGACCGCGCGTTCCTGCTGGAGAACCTCGGCGGGCTGTGGGCTGCGGGCTCGGCCGTCGACTGGTCGCGCCTGTTCGAGGGCGAGGAGCGCCGCCTGCTGCGGCTGCCCGGCTACGCCTTCGAGCGCCACCGCTACTGGATCGAGGCGGACCGCACCCCGGCCGTCGAGGAGCCGGCCGCCGTCCGGGCCGAGTCGGCGGACGCGATGTGCTACACCCCCGGCTGGCGGCGGCTGCCCCCGTTCGCCGCCACCGCGGCGCCCGGTCCGGGGCGCGTGTGGGTGGTCCTCGGCGCGGAGCTGGGCCTCGGCGGGGCCCTGGCCCAGCGCCTGACGGACGGCGGCGCCAGGGTGGTGCGCGTCAGCGCCGGCACCCGGGTGCGGGACCACGGCGCGGACACCTGGACCCTCGACCCGCTCCGGCGCGAGCACCACGCCGAGCTGCTGCGTGCCGTGGCGGCCGGCCCGTCGACGCAGGTGCGGGTGCTGCACCTGTGGAGCCTGGGCGGTACGAGCACCGGCCCGCTCGACGAGCGGCGGCTCGCCGAGGCGCGGCGGTGCGGCTTCGACAGCCTGCTGGCGCTGGTCCAGGGCATCGGCGATGCGCGCCCGGGCGTCCCGGTCGCCGTCGACGTGCTCTGCCACGGCGTCCACAGCGTGACCGGCGAGGAGCGGTTGAGGCCCGAGAACGCCCTGCTGCTCGGCATCACCACCGTCCTCCCGCAGGAGCTCCCCGACGCCGCCTGCCGCAGCCTCGACCTCTCCGGCGTGGACCCCGAGCACCCCGCCGACCACTCGGTGCGGGACATCCACGCGCTCCTCGACGCGGCCGTCGACGAACCGGAGCTGGCGCTGCGCGGCCGGCACTGGTGGGCCCGCGGCTTCGACGCCGTCCCGCTGGAGCCCTCCGCCCAGGCGCCCGCCCGGGTGCGCGACGGCGGCGTCTACCTGATCACCGGCGGCCTCGGCGGCGTGGGCCTGGCGCTCGCCGAGCACCTCGCCCGCTCCGCCAAGGGCCCGGTGCTGGCCCTGCTGAGCCGGTCGGAGCTGCCCGCCGAGGCCGACTGGGACGGCTGGCCGGCGGCGCACGGGGAGCAGGATGCCACCAGCGGGCGGATCCGTCGCCTGCTGCGGCTGCGCGAGCTGGGAGCCGAGCCGCTCGTGCTGACCGCCGACGTCACCGATCTCGCCCAACTGTCCAGAGCCGTTGATGAGTTGCGCGCCCGCTACGGCGCGATCCACGGCGTGGTGCACGCCGCCGGAGCGCCCTCGCGCGGCATGATCGCGGGCAAGTCCCGCCAGGACGTGGACGAGGTGACGGCGGCCAAGACCCTCGGCACGCTGGCACTCGACGAGGTACTCGGCCACGACGAGCCGGACTTCGTCCTGCTCTGCTCGTCGCTGACCTCGCTGCTGGGCGGGCCCGGCCAGAGCGACTACAGCGCGGCCAACGCCTTCCTCGACGCCTTCGCGCAAGCCAAGCGGCAGTCGGGCGCGCCGGTGACGGCCATCGCCTGGGACACCTGGCGCGGGGTGGGCATGGCCGCGGGACTGGCGGCGCGACTCGGCGGCGGGCACACCGCCGAGGGTGAACCGACCGGCCACCCGCTGCTGCGCCTGCTGCACGCCGAGGAGGGGACGCGGACGTACGTCACCACCCTCGGCACCGAGCACTGGATCCTCGACGACCACCGGATCATGGGCAACGGCCTGGTGCCCGGCACCACCTACCTCGAACTGGTCAACGCCGCGGTGGCCCTCCAGTCCGGCGGGCGCGTCGTCGAACTGCAGGACGTGCTGTTCCCGACACCCGTCATCGTGCCGGACGGCCGCACCAGCCGGCTCCACACCACCGTCGAACTGCGCGACGGCCAGGGCCGGTTCACCGTCCGCAGCCGCTCCGGCGACGCCTGGCGGGAACACGCGACCGGCACCGTCACCCTGCACGAGCGCGGCACACCGGCCCGGTACGACCTGGCCGAGGTGCTGCGCGACTGCCGGGCCACCGAGGTCATCGAGACGCCGGAGGACATCAAGCGCCGCTTCAAGCTCGACCAGGTGGAGCGGGGCGGCCGCCTGGAGTTCGCGTTCGGCCCGCGCTGGCAGTGCCTGCGCAGGATCCAGGCCGGCCCGGAACGGCTGCTGGTCACCCTGGAACTCGACGAGGCGTTCGCCGCGGACCTGGACGACCACGCCCTGCACCCCGCCCTGCTGGACGTGGCCGGCGCGTCCGCCCGGATCCACGCCCAGGACGTGTTCTACCTGCCGTTCACCTACCGCAGCCTGCGGGTGCACGGCCGGCTGACCCGCACCGTGCACTGCGCGGTCGAACTGAAGCAGACCCGGGACGGCTCGGGCGAGACCCTCACCTGCGACACCAGGATCCTCGACCCCGAGGGCCGGCTGCTCGCCGAGATCACCGACTTCACCATCAAGCGCATCAACGACATCGACGGCCTGCTGGCCCAGATCGACCAGGCCGCGGCGCCGCCCCGGCCGGCACCCGACCCGTCCGGCGGGGCGCTGGCCCGCCTCGGCGAGGGCATGACCGAGCAGGAGGCCGTGGCCGCGTTCGCCCGGATCCTGGGCACCGACGCGCCGCCCGCGCAACTCGCGGTCTGCGCCCGGGACCTGGCCGCCCTGCGCCGCCTCGCCCGCTCGCTCACCCCCGCCCTGCTGGCCCGCGAGATCGAAGGCCTCGCCCCGCTCGGCGCCACCCACCCGCGCCCCGACCTGAGCACGCCCTACGTGGCGCCCGCCACCGAGCGGGAGCAGGCCGTCGCCACCGTGTGGCAGGAGGTGCTGGGCGTCGAACAGGTCGGCGTGCACGACGACTTCTTCGCCCTCGGCGGCCACTCGCTGGCCGCCGTGCAGATCGGCACGAAGATCCGGAACAGGTTCGGCACCGAACTCGACCTCCGGGACTTCTTCGACGACCCCACGGTGGCCCACACCGTCGCCCTGCTGGACGCCGTCGGCGACCCGGCCGCCGACGAGGGCATCCGGGCGCTGGACCGCGAGGAGCCCGCGGAGCTGCTCGACGACCTGTCCGACGACGAGGTGGAAGCCCGGCTGCGCGAACTGCTCGCCGCGGACGGCGAGGAGGACACGCTGTGAACGACATCGACCTGAGCCGGCTGTCGGCCGCCGAGAAACGCGCGCTGCTGGCGGCCCGGCTCGCGAAGCGCAAGCCCGCACGGCGCCGCTTCGCCACCTCGCTCTCGCAGCAACGCCTCTGGTTCCTCGAACAGTTGACGCCCGGCAACGCGGCCTACAACATCCCCGGCGCGATGCGCCTGCACGGCGCCCTGGACCTCGCGGTGTGGCGGCGCAGCCTGCGGGAGATCGCCCGGCGCCACGAGATCCTGCGCACCACCTTCGAGGAGGTCGACGGCGAGCCCGTGCAGATCGTCCACGAGGCGGCCGAGGTGGACTTCACCGTCGTCGAGTGCGGCCACCTGCGCGGGCCGCAGGGCGAGGCGCAGATCAGGGCGCTGGCCGCCGAGGAGTTCGCCCGCCCCTTCGACCTGCGCACCGGCCCGCTGCTGCGGGTGCGGTTCCTGCGGCTGGCCGAGGACGAGCACATCCTGCTGCTCACCATGCACCACATCGCCGGCGACCTGTGGTCCACCTCCGTCGCCTTCGGCGAACTGGTGGCGCTCTGCACGGCGTTCACCGCGGGCGGCGAGGCGGCGCTGCCCGCGCTGCCGATCCAGTACGCGGACTACGCCGCCTGGCAGCGCCGGCGCGCCGACGACGACAGCCTGACCGCCCACCTGGAGTACTGGAAGCGAGCCCTGGCGGGCGCGCCCGAGGCGCTGGAGCTGCCCACCGACCGCCCGCGCCCCGCGGTGCAGGGCACGGCGGGCGGCTCCTGCTCCTTCGAGCTGTCCGCATCGGCCAGTGCGGCGCTGCGCGAGCTCGGGCGGAGTTCCGGCGCCACCGCGTTCATGGCGATGCTCGCCGCCTTCCTGGTGCTGCTGCACCGCTACAGCCGCGAGGAGGACCTGGTCGTCGGCGTGCCGGTCGCCAACCGCACGCGGCGCGAACTGGAGCCGCTGATCGGCCTGTTCGTCAACATGCTGGCGCTGCGCACCGACCTGTCGGGCGCGCCTGGCTTCCGGGAGCTGCTGGGCCGGGTCCGCCAGGTGTGCCTGGACGGCTTCGCCCACCAGGAGCTGTCCTTCGAGCGGCTGGTGGAGGAGCTGCACCCGCGCCGCGACCTGTCGCGCTCGCCGGTCTTCCAGGTGTCGTTCATCTTCCAGAACATCCCCGTCCCCGAGTTCGAGGGGCTCGGGCTGCGGATGGAGCCGGTCGAGGTGGAGAGCGCCACCTCGCGCTTCGACCTCACCCTGGAGGTCTTCGACCGGCCCGAGGGCATGACCGGCCTGTTCGAGTACAACAGCGACCTGTTCGACGTGGACACCGTGCGGCGGATGTCACGGCACCTGACGCGGCTGGTGGAGAACCTGGTCGCCGACCCGGACCGCCCCGTCACCCAGGTGTCGATGCTCCCGGCGGAGGAGGAGCAGCGGCTGCGCACCGCCTGGCAGCGGCCCCGCCGCGACTGGCCCGCCCCGCTCGCGGCCCACCGCCGGTTCGAGGAGCAGGCCCGGCGCACGCCGGACGCACCGGCCGTCCAGGCCGCCGACGGCACCCTCGGCTACCGCGAACTCGACCTTCGCGCCAACCGCCTGGCCCACCACCTGAGGGAGCTCGGGGTCGGCCGGGAGACCCTGGTCGGCATCTGCCTGGAACGCTCCACCGAGCTGGTGGTGGCGATGCTCGCGGTGCTCAAGGCCGGCGCCGCCTACGTGCCGCTGGACCCGGGCTTCCCGCCCGAGCGCCTCGCGTTCGTGATCGAGGACTCCGGGCTGCCCGTGCTGCTGACCCAGCACGGGCTGCCGGGCGACCTGCCGGCCGTCGCGGCCACCACCGTCCGCCTGGACGAGCTCCGCTGGGAGTCGGACGCGGCCCGCACCGAGCCGCCCGGCGGGGCCGTCGACCCGGGCGACCTCGCCTACGTCCTCTACACCTCCGGCTCCACCGGGCGCCCCAAGGGCGTGCAGATCCCGCACCGGGCCCTGGGCAACTTCCTGCACTCGATGCAGGAGCGACCGGGCCTGACGGCCGAGGACACCCTGCTCGCGGTCACCACCCTCTCCTTCGACATCTCGGTGCTGGAGATCCTGCTGCCGCTGGTGACCGGCGCGCGGGTGGTGCTGGCCGAGCGCGAGGTCGCCGCGGACGGCAAGCGCCTGGCGGACGCCCTGGACAGCTGCGGCGCCACCGTCATGCAGGCGACGCCCGCCACCTGGCGGATGCTGCTGGACGCCGGCTGGACGCCCCGCGCCGGACTGCGGGCGCTGGTCGGCGGCGAGGCCCTGCCGCCCGAACTGGCCCGGCGCCTGCGGGCCGGCGGCATGCCGGTGTGGAACATGTACGGCCCCACCGAGACCACCGTCTGGTCGTCGGCGGCCCTCGTCGGCGACGGCCCGGTCACCATCGGCGAGCCGATCGCCAACACCGACCTGCACGTCCTGGACGACGCCGGCGCGCTGGTGCCCCTCGGCGTGCCCGGCGAACTGTGCATCGGCGGCGACGGACTGGCCCGCGGCTACCTCGGCCGCCCCGAACTGACCGAACAGCGCTTCGTCCCGCACCCGTTCCCCGCCGCCGCGGGCGATCGGCTGTACCGCACCGGCGACCTGGTGCGCCGACGGCCCGGCGGGGAGATCGAGTTCCTCGGCCGGCTGGACAACCAGGTCAAGCTGCGCGGCTTCCGGATCGAACTCGGCGAGATCGAGTCCGTGCTGACGGGCGTGCCGCAGGTGCGGCAGGCCGTCGTGGTGATCCGGGAGGACACGGCGGGCGACCAGCGGCTGGTGGCCTACCTGTGCGGGGAGGAGACGGCCGCCGGCCGCGGCGAGCCCGAACGGGAGGCCGCACTGCGCGCCGCGCTGCGCGAGCGGCTGCCCGCCTACATGGTCCCGTCCGCCTTCGTCTTCCTCGACGCGCTGCCCCTGACACCCAACGGCAAGATCGACCGCCGCGCGCTGCCCGCGCCCGAGGGCGGCCGCGCGGCGCTGCGAGCCCCGTACGTCGCCCCGCGCACCGAGGCGGAACGAACGCTCTGCGAGCTGTTCGCCCAGGTCCTCCAGGTGACCGAGGTCGGCGTCGAGGACGACTTCTTCGACCTCGGCGGCCACTCCCTGCTGGCCACCCGGCTGATCGCGCGGATCCGCGAGGCGCTCGGCACCGAGCTGCAGGTGCGCGCGCTGTTCCACCACCCCACCCCCGCGGGGCTGGCCGGCCGGCTCGCCGCCGGCGGTGCCGCCCGGCCGGCGCTGCGTCCCGTCGAGCGGCCGGACCGGCTGCCGCTGTCCTTCGCCCAGCAGCGCCTGTGGTTCCTGCACGGCCTGGAGGGGCCCTCCGCCACCTACAACATCCCCGTGGCGATGCGGCTGTCCGGCCCGCTGGACGTCGACGCCATGCGCGCGGCGCTCGCCGACGTGGTGGCCCGCCACGAGGTGCTGCGCACGGTGTTCACCGACACCGCCGGAGTGCCGCACCAGCAGGTGCTGGATCCCGGGTGGGCGCGGCCCGAGCTGCCGGTGGTCGAGGTCACCCGGGACGGGCTGGCCCACGCCCTGGACGAGGCGGTGCGCCACCCGTTCGACCTGGCCGTCGAACCGCCCACGCACGCCCGGCTGCTCGCCGTCGGCCCGCGCGACCACGTCCTGGTGCTGGTGGTGCACCACATCGCCGCCGACGAGTGGTCGCTGGCCCCGCTCGGCCGGGACCTCGCCCTCGCCTACCGGGCCCGCAGCGCCGGCCGCGCCCCCGACTGGGCGCCGCTGCCCGTGCAGTACGCCGACTACGCGCTCTGGCAGCGCGACCTGCTCGGCGACCCGGACGACGAGCAGAGCCGCTGGGCGGGCCAGCTCGCCCACTGGCGGAAGGCCCTGGACGGCCTGCCGGAGCGCATCGCGCTGCCCACGGACCGCCCGCACCCGCCGCGCTTCGGCTACCGGGGCGCCCGGGCGGAGTTCGGCTGGGACGCCGAACTGCACGACGGGCTGGCCCGGTTGGCCCGCGACTGCGGGGCCACCGTGTTCATGGTGGTGCACGCCGCGCTGTCCGCGCTGCTGAGCCGGCTCGGTGGGGGACACGACATCCCGGTCGGCGCCGCCATCGCGGGACGCACCGACCAGGCGACCGAGGAACTCGTCGGCTTCTTCGTCAACACCCTGGTGCTGCGGGTGGACACCTCCGGGCGTCCGAGCATGCGCGAGCTGGTCCGCCGGGTCCGCGACGTCAGCCTGGAGGCCTACGCGAACCAGGACATCCCCTTCGAGTGCCTGGTCGACGCGATCAACCCCACCCGCTCGCTCGCCCACCACCCGCTCTTCCAGACCGTCCTGGCCTGGCAGAACACCCCCGAAGCGGGCCTGGAGCTGCCCGGCCTCGCGGCGCGGGTGCTGCCGACGGCCACCGGCACGGCCCGGATGGACCTGGCCTTCACACTGGCCGAGCGCCGGCCCGCCGTGCGCGGCGAGGCGGCGGGCGTCGACGGCACCGTCGAGTACAACACCGAGGTCTTCGACGCCGGCACGATCGACGCCGTCCTGGCACGACTGGAGCTGATCCTGCGCGCCGCCGTCGAGACGCCGCAGCTGCCCGTCGACGCCGTCGACCTGCTGACCGCCGAGGAGCACCGCCTGCTCGTCGAGGAGGTCAACGACACCGCGCACGAGGTGCCGGAGGCCGTACTCCCGCGGCTGTTCGAGGCCCAGGCCGCGCGCACACCGCACGAGGTGGCGGTGGTCTGCGGGAGCGAGCAGCTGACCTACGCCCAGCTGGAGGCCGCCGCCAACCGGCTGGCCCACCACCTGGTGGCGCAGGGGGTCGGCCCGCGGAGCGCGGTGGCCGTGCTGCTGCGGCGCTCCGTGCACCGCGTGGTCGCGATCCTGGCCGTCGCCAAGGCCGGTGGCAGCTACGTGCCGCTGGACGACCGCTCGCCGCTGTCGCGGATGGAGCTGATCATGTCCGCGACGGGCGCCCGGCTGCTGCTGGTCGACCGGGCCGTGGGGACCCACCCCGCGGGCGAGGGCGTGGACGTCCTCGCGGTGGACGACTTCGCGGGGGACGACTTCGCGGTGAGCCTCCTCTCGGTGGACGGCGAACCGCGCGGCGCGGACCCGGACCCCGGCCCGCCCCGGGTCGAGATCCACCCCGACCAGCTCGCCTACGTGATGTACACCTCGGGCTCCACCGGCACCCCCAAGGGCGTCGCCGTCACCCACCGCAACGTGGCGAGCTTCGCGCACGACGGCCGCTGGCCGGGCGGCGACCACGCCCGGGTCCTGATGCACTCCCCGCTGGCCTTCGACGCCTCCACCTACGAGCTGTGGGTGCCGCTGCTGACCGGCGGACGGATCGTGGCCGCCCCGCCCGGCGACCTCGACCCCGCCACCATCGAGGCCGTGATCACCGAACACGGCGTCACCGCGGCCTTCTTCACCACCGCCCTGTTCAACCTGCTCGCCGACCGGCGCCCCACGGCGCTCGACCGGCTGCGCCAGGTGTGGACCGGCGGCGAGGCGGTCTCGCCGCCGGCGTTCGCCCGCATCCGCGAGCTGAGCCCCGGCACGCGGCTGGTCCACGTCTACGGCCCCACCGAGAGCACCACCTTCGCCACCTGCCACCCGGGCTGGGAGCCGGCGGCCGGCACGGTGCCGATCGGCCGGCCGATGGACAACACCCGGGCGTACGTGCTCGACCAGGCCCTGCGGCCGGTGCCGCCGGGCGTGCCCGGCGAGCTGTACATCGCGGGCGACGGGCTCGCCCGCGGCTACCTGGGACGGCCCGACCTGACCGCGCAGCGCTTCGTCGCCGACCCCTTCCGGGCCGCCGGCGGCCGGATGTACCGCACCGGAGACGTGGTGCGGTGGACCACCGGGGGCCACATCGAGTTCCTGGACCGGGCCGACGACCAGGTGAAGATCCGCGGCTTCCGCATCGAACTCGCCGAGGTCGAGGGCGCGCTGCGGGCGCACCCCGACGTCGCCCGGGCCGTGGTGACGGTGCGCGAGGACCGGCCCGGGGACAAGCGCCTGGTGGGCTACGCGGTGCCCGTCCAGGGCGCGCGGCTCGATGCCGCCGCCGTCCGGGAGTTCGTCGTCGGGCGGCTGCCGCACTACATGGTCCCGGCGGCGGTGCTGGCGCTGACCGCCCTGCCGCTGACCGCCAACGGCAAGCTGGACCGCCGCGCCCTGCCGGCCCCCGACTTCGCCGCCGCCGCGGTCGGAGCGGACCCGCGCACCCCGCTGGAGGAGTCGCTGTGCGCGGCGTTCGCCGACGTGCTCGGCGTGGCCCGGGTCGGCATCCACGGCAACTTCTTCGAACTCGGCGGCCACTCCCTGATGGCCACCCAACTGGTCTCGCAGCTGTCGGCGCAGCACGGGGTCACGGTGCCGATCCGGGAGCTGTTCGAGCACCCGACCGTCGCCGCGATGGCCGCCCGGCTCTCCGGACGCCTCGCCGAGGGCGCCCCGGCGGACGCCATCGCGACGGTGGACCGCACCGGCGGCGTCCCGCTGTCCTTCGCCCAGGACTGGATGTGCCGCCACCACCGCGTCCCCGCCGGCGACCCGTACCACAGCGTGCTCACCGCCGTGGTCCTCAAGGGCGCACTCGACGAGGCGGCACTGCGCGGCAGCCTCGACGAGATCGTCCGGCGGCACGAGGCCCTGCGCACCAACGTGGTGCACGGCCCCTCGGGCTGGCGGCAGCTCGTCCACCCGCACGGCCACTGGCCGATGGCCCTGCTCGACCTGCGGGAGCGCGACGAGGAGAGCCGGCAGCGCGAGTTGTCCGACCTGCTGGAGAGCGAGCAGCGGCGCCCCTTCCGGCTGGCGGAGGAGCCCCTGGTCCGCGGCACGCTGGTCAGGCTCGCGCCCGAGGAGACCGTCCTGGTGTGGGTGATGCACCACCTGGTCACCGACAACTGGTCGTACGGAGTGCTGCTGCGCGAACTGTGCGAGCTGTACACGGCCACGGTGACCGGGCGGGCGCCGCGGCTGGCCGAACTGGAGGTGCAGTACCCGGACTTCGCGGCCTGGCAGCAGCGGCAACTGGCCTCCGGCGCGCTGGAGAGCCAGGCGGCCTACTGGCGCGAGCAGTTGGCCGGTCCCCCGGCCGGGCCGGGCGTCGACCTGCCCGAACACCAGCGGATCGGCGCGGCGGTCGGCCCCACCCACGGCTTCACGCTGGACCAGGCGGCCACCGAGGCGCTCACCGGCATCGCCCAGCGGCAGAACGCGACGCTGTTCATGGTGCTGATGGCCGCCTTCCACCTGATGCTGTCCGCCTACAGCGGCAGCGAGGACATCACGGTGGCCTTCCCGGTCGCCGGGCGCGGCCGGCCCGAGAGCGAGCCGATGATGGGCTTCTTCGTCAACCACCTGCTGGTGCGCAGCGACCTGACGGACGACCCGAGCTTCCGTGCCCTGGTCGGCCAGGTCCGGGAACGCACGCTCGGCGCCTACGCCCACCAGGACGTCCCCGTCTGGGCGCTGCCGGAGGCCGGCGCCGACGGCCGCGACCCGTTCGCCATCTCCTTCAACCTGCTCAACGCCGCGATCCCCACCTTCGACCTGCCCGGCCTGGAGGCCGCGCCGCTGGCGACGGACCTCGGGGACGACTACGTGTTCTCCGAGGTCATCATCACCATGGACCCGGCCGCCGTGGACCTGACGCTGATCATGCGGGAGGACGGCGGCACACTGCGCGGCATGTGGCTGTTCTCGCCGGAGCGCTTCGACGCCGAGGTCATGGCGGTGGTGATGCACCAGTGGGCGCCGATGATCGACCTGATCACGGCCTCGCCCGACCTCGGCGTGACGGAACTGAAGCGCCGGATCCGGGCGGCCGACCTCACCACCAGCCCTGGCACACCATCGCTCGACAACCCCACCGAGACAAGGGACTTGCCATGACTGAGAGCACCATCGGCCTGGCGGACGGCATCGGCCTGCGGCGCATCGACCACGTCGGGGTCGCCGTCGCCGACCTCGACGAGGCGATCGAGTTCTACCAGCGGGTGTTCGGCATGCGCTGCCTGAACGTGGAGGAGAACGCCGAGCAGGGCGTGCGCGAGGCCATGATGGCGGTCGGCCCCGACGCCTCCGGCGGCTGCGTCCAGCTGCTCGCCCCGCTGTCCCCGGGCTCGGCCATCGCACGCTTCCTCGACCAGTCGGGCCCCGGCCTGCAGCAGGTCGCCTACACCGTCGACGACGTCGAAGCCGCCTGCGAGGCGCTGCGCGCCCGGGGCGTCCGGCTGCTCTACAACACCCCCCGACGCGGCACCGCCGGCTCGCGGGTCAACTTCCTGTTCCCCAAGGACACCGGCGGCATCCTGGTCGAACTCGTCGAACCGGCCGCCGGGGCTACCTCGGGCCCAGGACTCCGTCCGGGCGCTCCGGCCCGTGCATGATCAGGCGGCGGAACGCGTCCGCCGCCAGGAGATTCGCCAGGAGCAGCAACCAGCCTCCGGCGAGCAGGACTCCGCGGACCTTGTAGGCGGGATTGTCGTCCGTGACCTGCACGCCGAACGTCATCACCACCAGGAACGCACCGATGATCGCGACGAACACGAGCCACAGCCCACCGAGCAGGGCCGCGCCCGCGCCCACCACGCTCCCGGCAGTGCCCTTCCCGAGGTGCAACGCGGACAGCGCGGCGAGCACGATCACCACGGCCGTACCGATGACACCGATCGGAATCAACTGCCAGTCCGACGAGACATCCGGCAGTCCGCTCGGCACCGCGTCCCACAGGTGGTCGAGGTGGACTCGGTAGGTCACCCGCGAGGCCTCGTCGCCGGAGGACTTCGACGTCCAGAGGTCATAGACGACCGGCAGGTGGGTCGCCCAGACGAGCGCCCCGGCCCCTGCCAGGGCCTCCAGGACGATGGCGACGGCGACCCGGGCCCGCCCCGACCGTTCCGGATCGTCCGGAGCGACCGGGGAGGTCTCGTCCGGGTCGCCGGCCGCCGGCGGCTCGGGAGCGCGTCTGGTCCTCGGCACCTTGCGGACGGTGTCGTCCTCGCTCCCGGGGGCGGGATCGGGGGCGGGATCGGGCGCGGCGCCCCGGCCGCCACCCGTCGTCGCGAGGGCGTGCAGTGCCCCCGTGCGCGCCTGGATCGCCGCCCGTGCGCCGGTGATGCCCATCCACGCGCCCGGCCCGAGCGTGTCGCCGAGCGCCTCCTCGCACCACTCCCGCACGACCGCCGCGCTGGGCCGCTGCGCCGGGTCCTTGCGCAGGCAGGTGGCGATCAGCGGGCCGAGCGGGTCGGCGAGGGCGGTGAGGTCCGGTTCGTCGGCGACGATGCGGTGGGCGACGGCCCACTCGTTGTCGGCGCCGAAGGCCTCCCGGCCGGTGGCGAGGTAGTAGAGCGTCGAGCCGAGCGCGAAGACGTCGGAGGCCTCGCCGACCGGCCGGCCCATGGCCTGCTCGGGCGACATGTACAGCGGCGTGCCGACCCGGGTCGACTGGCTTCGGTACGTCACCGACTGGGTCAGGGACTTGACGATGCCGAAGTCGATGACCTTCGGGCCGCTCTCGTCCAGCATGATGTTGCCGGGTTTGAGGTCGCGGTGCACGACCCGCGCGGCGTGGATGTCGGCGAGCGCGTGGGCGATGCCCCAGGCGAGCAGCAGCACCTGCGCGGGCGGCAGCGCTCCGTGGTCGACCACCAGGTCGCGCAGCGAGGGCCCGGCGACGTACGCCGTGGCCAGCCACGGGCGTTCGGCCCGCGGGTCGGCGTCCAGCAGCGGTGCGAGGTGGGCGCCGCGGACGCGCTGCGCGGCGGCGACCTCGCGGGCGAAGCGGTGCCCGAACTCCGCGTCCCGGGCGAACTCGTCGCGGATCACCTTCACGGCGGCGGGCTGCCCGCCAGGCGAGAAGGCGAGGAACACCTGCCCCATGCCGCCCTCACCGAGCCGCGCGACCAGCCGGAAGCCGCCGAGGTCGTCCGGGTCGTTCGTCCGCAGCCCGGGAAAACGGAACACCTCACTGGACACGCGTCCTCCCCCCTGATCCGCATGCTGGTCCACGCTCCTTGTCCCGCAGGCTACTTCGCCGGAAGCGCGGTCGGACAGCCCTGGCCGGGGTCGTGGTTGTCGGTGCGACTCGGCATGATGGCGGCGGCACTGGGAAGGGATACGAATGATCAAGCTCTCGGCGTGGCTCCGGCGGTACGTGCAGCCCTTCACGGCGGACGAGGGGCTGACCCGCAACGGCCCGGTGTTCCGGCTGACGGCGGAGAACGGGGACTGCGCGGTCCTGGAGTTCAAGGAGTTCCGGGTCGATCCCGTGCGGACGGTGTTCGAGGTGCGGGTGGCCGTCGTGCCCACGACCGCCATGGCGTGGTCGTACCGGGGGCCGGGCTGGGAGGAGGCGCGCAAGCGGCCGCCGAGCCCGGCGGCGGCGCTGCTCGACTGGCGCGTGCTGCCGCCCGAGCACGTCGCCTGGGCGCCGGGCCGGCCGGCGTGCGAGGCGATGTGGGCGTACGGCGGGCCGGTGCACCTCCACCACACGGGCCAGGAGCTGGTGGAGCTGCTGCGGGCGGAGACCGTCCCGGCGATGCGGCGGCTGCTGGACCGCCGGGCGCTGGAGGCGGAGTTCGAGGAGCCGACGTCCGCGTTCCGCCGCGGTCGCCCGCCGGGCTGGGCGCGGGTGCTGCTGCGGGTCGACGACGCCTCGCCGGCCGAGCTGGCGGGCCTGCTGGCGGAGGTGGAGACGCACTACCCGGTGGTGGACGAGTTCGTCGCCTGGGCCCGGGAGCGGGCGGGCAGCGGTTCGGCCGGATGAGCGGCTGGCCAGATGACTGAGCGCTTGCTTAGAATCGGCGGCGTCCGGCTCGGGCCCGTACGCCCGTAGGGCGACCACCGTCAGTGCGACCACCGTCTGGAGACGCCACATGACCTCCGTCAACCGCCAGATCCGCCTCGCCCGCCGGCCGGTCGGGGAGGTGCGGCCCGAGGACTGGGCGCACGTCACCGAGCCCGTCCCGGCGCCCGGGGACGGGGAGTTCCTGGGCCGCACCCGCTACCTGTCGCTGGACCCGGCGATGCGCGGCTGGCTCGACGACCGGCCCTCCTACCTGCCGCCGGTCGCGCTCGGCGAGGTGATGCGGGCCGGCTCGGTGGTCGAGGTCGTCGAGTCCAACCACCCCGAATTCCAGGTCGGCGACCTCGTGTCGGGCGGCTTCGGCACGCAGGAGTACGCGGTCTCGGACGGGCGCGGCGTGATCAAGGTCGACCCGGCACTGGCCGCCCCCTCCACCTACCTCGGCGCGCTCGGCATGCCCGGGCTGACGGCCTACTTCGGGCTGCTGGAGGTCGGTGCGCTCAAGGAGGGCGACACGGTGGTCGTCTCCGGAGCCGCCGGGGCGGTCGGCACCATCGTCGGGCAGATCGCCAAGCTGAAGGGCTGCCGGGTCGTCGGCATCGCGGGCGGGCCGGAGAAGTGCGCGCTGCTCACCGAGGAGCTGGGCTTCGACGCGGCGATCGACTACCGCGCCGAGGACGTCCGCAAGGCGCTGCACACGCACGTACCCGGCGGCATCGACGTGTACTTCGACAACGTCGGCGGCGAGATCCTGGACGCCGCGCTGACCAAGCTGGCGATGCGCGCCCGGGTCGTGGTGTGCGGCGCGATCAGCCAGTACAACAACGAGACCGCCGTGCAGGGCCCGTCCAACTACCTGTCGCTGCTGGTGCGCCGGGCCCGGATGGAGGGCTTCATCGTCTTCGACTACGCGCGCCGCTACCCCGAGGCCACCCGGGAGCTCGCGGGCTGGATAGGCGAAGGCCTGATCAAGGTCAAGGAGCACGTGGTCGACGGCGGCGTGGACGACTTCCCGGCGACCCTCGGGATGCTGTTCCGCGGCGAGAACACCGGCAAGCTCGTCCTGCGCGTCAACTGACCCGCTCGGGGTCCGGCCCGAGGCTCCGGGGTCCGTACGGGCCCCGGAGCCTTCGGCGGCCTCAGCGGCCTCAGCGGAGGACGGACGCCAGCACGGCGCGCAGTTCCTCGTCCCCGCGGATCATCCCGCTGTCGAGCCCGAAGACGACCAGCCGACGATCCCCGTCTGCGAGCTCGGCCACCCGGCCGCGCTGCTCCGGCGTCAGGGCGGCGCCGCCGAGCGCCCGCAGCGCGTCGCCGGCGCCCTTGAGGTCGGCCTCGGTCTCGGCCGAGTGCAGCGCCGCCTCGGCGAGCCGGGCCCGGTCGAGGCCTGCCGGGTCGGCGACGGCGAGCAGCCCCAGCACCGCCGAGGGCGCCTGCCCCGGGTCGTCGAGCAGGGCTTCGAGCCGGCCGGTCAGCGGGCGCCCGGCCGGGCCGAGGACGACGATGTCGCGGGCGGCGCGGCCGGCCGTCCAGCGGAACCACTCCCGACCCTCGCAGCGGTCGAACACCGCGGCCAGCACCGGGACCACCTCGGCCGCGTCCCCGGCGAGCCGCCACAGCGCCAGCGCCACCGCGAGATCCGCCTCGACCTCCGGCGTGGTGTCGCGCTCGATGGCGCGGGTGAGCACCGCCCGCAGCGCCGGGGCCAGGTGGGCGGCCGCCGGGCCGAGGTCGGCGACGGCGCGGGCGGCCTCGGCGACGGCGCGCGGGCCGGCGGCGAGTTCCGTCCCGGCGGCGGCGAACAGCGGGCCGGTCTCGCCGGTCAGCTCGTGCAGCGCCTGTGCCACGAGCAGCTTCCCGGCGCCGGCCCGCAGCGCGGCGGCGGCCTGCTCGCGCCGCTCCGGCCCGGCCCCGGCGGCGACGGCGGTGATCGCGGTGGCTGCGTAGTGGAACCGGGGCAGGACGGCGGCCAGTTCGGGCAGCGCCTCGGCGGCGGCCGGGCCCCAGCGCTGCAGCAGGTGGACCAGCCCGGCGATGTCGTTGTGCTCCTCGGTGGTCGAGCAGCCGCACGCCTTCCCGTCCTCGGAACGCTCCGGCGCCTTGGCGGCCAGCCGCGCGCGCACGGCGGCGAACAGCTCCGGGTCGAACGGGACGGTCACCTCGGAGGCGCGCCGCATGGCGCCCGGGCGCCGGCCGAGGGCGCGGGCCAGCAGCGGGGCGGCGGCCCCGGGAGCCATCAGCATCAGCGCGGCGAGCGCCTGGTCGGCCGCCTCCTCGTCCGGCTGCGCGGCGAGCTCGGCGAGCAGGGGTACGGCCTCGGCGGCGGCCGGGCCGAACTTGCCCAGCAGTTCGGCGGCCTGCCGCTCGGCGGCGAGCGGGGCGATCGCGGGGATCAGCCGCTGGGCGGCGCTGCGGGACAGGGTGCAGGCCCGGTCGGCCGCCCACAGCGCCTCGGCCCGCACCTCGGAGCGGTCGTCGCGCAGGGCGGCGTCGATCAGGGCCAGGGCGCTCTCCCGGTCGGTGTCGGTGCCGCGCCGCAGCAGGGTGCCGACGATCGTGCGCAGCGGCTCCCGCTGCTCGTGCGCGTGGCTCGCCCGGGCCGTCTCACGCGCGGGCAGCAGGCCGAGGACGGCGTCGTGGTGGGCGGCGCGCCATGGCTCCCCGGCGTCCAGGGCCGCGAACACGGCGGCCAGGCGCACCGGCGCGGGCGTGTCCGGGCCGAGCAGGGCGCGGGCCTCGGCGGCGGCGCCCGCACGGTCCAGCCGGCCGTGGGCGGTGAGGAGTTCGGCCCGGACGGCGGGCTCGGTCTCGACCGCCGAGCGGGCACGGAGCGCGGGCAGCGCGGTGCCGGTGTCCCGGGTGTGGCCGACCGTCCAGCCGGCCGTCTGCCGGACGCCGGCGTCCTCGTCGGCCAGCAGCGGTATCAGCAGCGGCAGTTGGGCCGCGACGGCGGCGCGGACGGCGCCCGGTGCGACGCCGCACTCGTCCTCGCTCTCGGCGAGGCAGCCGAGCAGCCGCAAGGCGTCGACGGTCTGCCGCCCGGCGGCGGCGATCCGCGCCAGGTACGGGGCGGCCTCGACGCTCGCCGTGTACACGGTGCCCTGGTGCACGATCGACCCGTACAGCTCGTCCAGCGCCTCCTCGGCATCCTCGCCGCCCTCGGCGAAGGCGCGCAGCAGCTCGGGCAGGTCCTCGGCGGGGCCGTAGGCGTGGTGGAGGGTGGCCCAGGGACGGGCGTCGAGGCCGGCGAGGGCTGCGGTGAGATCCATGGCCGCGATCCTGGCAGGCCGGTCGGACATTCCCTCAGTCGAGGTGCCGCAGGTACGCCTCGGGCCGTTCCAGGAACCGCCGCCAGTGGTCGACGAGCGCCAGGTCCCGCCAGCGGGCCGCGCGCACCCCGTGGTCGCCGACCTCCAGCACGGCCGAGCCGGGGGTGGCGGCCAGCGGCGGCGAATGGGTGGCGCACACCACCTGGGCGCCGGTGCGGCCGAGGTCGTGCAGCAGGCCGACCAGGGCCAGGGTGGAGGAGAAGGAGGCCGGGTGGCAGGC
Organism: Kitasatospora sp. NPDC094028; assembly: GCF_049543595.1. Taxonomy (NCBI): domain Bacteria; kingdom Bacillati; phylum Actinomycetota; class Actinomycetes; order Kitasatosporales; family Streptomycetaceae; genus Kitasatospora; species Kitasatospora sp. NPDC094028. The sequence goes on from NZ_JBMVFA010000013.1 coordinate 167,682, forward strand.
CAGGGCGACGAGGCGAGCGGCCGGGCCGAGGCGGTCGGCCGTGCTGACGGTGGTGCCCGGCCGGTACGGCGGGCGGCTGGCGGCGGGGCCGCTGCCGGGCGGCGGCTTCCGGGTGCGGGCGGTGCCGCCGGTGCCGGCGCCCACCGGTCGACCATGACAATGGTCAGCCCGCACGGAGCCCTCCCCCGCCCCCGGTCTCACCCGGACGGGTGATCATCCGCGTCGCAATTCCGGCCCGCTGGACCGGCAATAGCACGAACGGCCCGCGTCGCGCGGGGAATGAGGCCGAAAACCGTTCGCACGAGCGAATCCCGGGCCGCTTGCCGGTGCGCGCGCCGCCGGGGGAGAAGCCTTGGGGCGGGGCGTCGACCGCCCCGGCTGCGACAGGTGTGCGAGTGGTCCGACATTCCGGGCGAGCGGCCACAAGTCGGTTGCCTCGCAGGAATTTTGAGATCCGGTCAGGAGTGTCCGGAACTTGGCTATGCTGCGGCCCACGCTTCCGGAGCCGGTCGACGCCCCGTCCCCGTACTGTTCCGATCGTTTGAGGAATCGCCGCATGCATCGAGCTGGATCGTCACCCGACAGAGGGCGCACCACGCCCCTGCTCGGCTGGCTGCTGCCCACCGCCGTGATGACGGCGGCCGCCGCCGTGGCCGGCGTGGTGGTGGACGCCGGGGCCCGGGCCGAGGTGGTCGGCTGCGGGGCGACCGGCACCGTCCTGGTGGCCGTGGTGGCCGCCGAGTCGGCCCGCCGGGGCCGCGCGCTGAACGCCCTGCGCGAGCAGAACACCCGGCAGGTGGACGACCTGAAGCGCCAACTCGCCGGCCAGGAACGCGAGATCGAGCGGATGGCGTCCACCGGGCTCGACATCCTGGTGGCCGGCGCCCGCTACGGCTCGTCGATGGACGTCCTGCTCAAGCCCTTCGAGCAGGCCGACACCGCCGCCTCGCCGAAGTTCCGCAAGAACCTGCGCACCGTCGCCCGCGGCATCGCGATCGCCGTCGACGACGAGGTCAGCCGGCGCGACTCCGCCGAGCGCGCCTTCGTCAACATCGCCCGCCGGGTGCAGGCCATCATCCACCGCCAGGCCAAGGACCTCCGGGAGATGGAGGACCGGCACGGCAACGACCCGGCGGTCTTCGACGACCTGCTGCGGCTCGACCACGGCAACGCCCTGACCGGCCGCCTCGCCGACTCCATCGCCGTCCTCTCCGGCGCCCGGCCGGGCCGCCAGTGGACCAGGCCGATCGCCCTCTACAGCGTCCTGCGCGGCGGCATGTCCCGGATCCTGGAGTACCAGCGCGTCGACCTGCACCCGGTGCCGCAGCTGTCGGTCACCGGCCCGGCCGTCGAGCCGCTGATCCACGCCGTGGCCGAGATCCTCGACAACGCCACCCGCTACTCGCCGCCGCAGACCCACGTGCACCTGAGCGCCTCCGAGGTGCAGAGCGGCATCGCCATCGAGATCGAGGACGGCGGCCTGGGCCTGAGCGACGAGGCCCGCACCCGCGCCGAGCGGGCGATCCGCGACGGCATGGTGTCCAAGGACTTCGACGACCTCACCGAGTCCCCCCGGCTGGGCTTCGCCATCCTGGGCCGGCTCTGCCAGGCGTACGGCTTCCAGCTGTCGCTGCGCCGCTCCGCGTACGGCGGCGTCCGCGCGGTGCTGATCGTGCCCCAGGACATGTTCACCACCGCTCCCCCGACCGGCCGGGCGCACGGCATCGGCGCGGTCTCCGGGCCGCGCCCGCTCCCGCCGGAGCCGCCCCGCGGCGCCGGTCCGGCGCAGGCCTGGGGCACCCGGACGGCCTCGGCCGGCGTCGGCCCGTCCTACGGCTCGACCAGCCCGTGGGGCGGCCCCGGGGGCGGCGGGGACGACGAGGTGGTCGTCACCGAGCGGACCCCCAACGGCCTGCCGCAGCGCCGCCGCCACCTGCCGCCGGCCCGGGGCCTCACCACTCCCCCACGCGGCACCGCGCAGCCCACCGGCCCCACCGCCGGGCCCTCCGTCGGCGCGGCGCAGGCACCCCGCCCGCGGAAGGAGCCCGGCCTGTGGCTGGAGGCGTTCATGGACGGCTACAAGGGCACCGGCCCGTCCGCCGGTTCGTCCGGTCAGACCGGCACTCAGACCAGTGAAGAGACGGCAGGGAAAGGCGAGCAGTGATTCCGCACCGCAACAACATGGACTGGATCCTGAACGACCTCGCGCACAGCGTCCCGTACGTGCGGCACATCATCGTGCTGTCCTCGGACGGCCTGCGGATCGCCCAGTACGGCGCCGACCCGGACACCGCGGACCGGCTGGCCGCCGCCTGCGCCGGGTTGCAGAGCCTGGCGAGCGCGGTCGGGCAGCAGTTCCCGCACGGGAACGGCTCGATGCGGCTGGTGGTGATCGAGGTGGACGGCGGCTACTTCTACCTGATGTCCGCCGGGGACCGCGCCTACCTCGCGGTGCTCGCCGACGAGGGCGTCGACGCGGGCCTGGTCAGCCACCAGATGCGCGACCTGGTGGCCCGGATCGGCGAGCACCTGTCCGCGCCGCCGCGCAACCCCGAGGCGGTCGCGTGACCGCCCGCACCGCGGGAGCCGCCGGGTGCGGAACGGGCACCTGACATGAACGAGCACAGTGAGGCGAGCACATGACCGCAGCCGACCAGAGCGGCTGGGACGGCCCCGATCCCGATCGCCTCTACGTGATCACCCGCGGCCGCAGCGGCCCCTCCGGGCCGGGCGTCTTCGACCTGGTCACCCTGATCGTCTCCCTCGCGGAGCCGCCGCCCACCCTGCAGCCCGAGCACGCGGCCATCCTCCGGCTGTGCCGCTCCCCGCTGTCGGTGGCGGAGGTCTCCGCCTACCTCGAACTGCCGACGAGCGTGGTCACCGTCCTGCTGGCGGACCTGCTCGACGACGGGCGGATCGAGGCCCGCTCCGCCGTCCCCCGGGCGGAACTCCCCGACCGTGCCCTGTTGGAGGCGGTGATCCATGGACTTCAACGGCTCTGACACCGTGGTCGGCCCGGCGGCAGAGGACCGCCTGCCGGACACCGTCGCGATGGCGGTCAAGGTGGTGATCGTGGGCGGCTTCGGCGTCGGCAAGACGACGCTGGTCGGCTCGGTCAGCGAGATCCGCCCGCTGACCACCGAGGAGACCATGACCCAGGCCGGGATCGGCGTCGACGACCCGACCGGCGTGGAGCAGAAGACCGCCACCACCGTCGCCATGGACTTCGGCCGGATCAGCATCGACGACCGGCTCGTCCTGTACGTCTTCGGCACCCCCGGCCAGGAGCGCTTCTGGTTCCTCTGGAACGGCCTGTTCGAGGGCGCGCTCGGCGCCGTCGTCCTCGTCGACACCCGCCGGCTGGAGGTCAGCTTCGAGGTGATCGGGCGGCTGGAGGACCGCGGCGTGCCGTTCGTCGTCGCCGTCAACGGCTTCCCGGAGGCGCCCAGTTACGCCCTCGACGAGCTGCGCCAGGCCCTCGACCTGCCGCCCCACGTCCCGATCGTCCCGTGCGACGCGCGCAGCCGCGAATCCAGCCGGGACACCCTGATGACCCTGATGCGCTACCTGTACGACCTCGCCGTACCCGCCCCGCGCTGACCGACCCACCCCTGATTCCGGAGACCCTGTGACCACCCCGTTCCCCGGCGACGCCGCCCTCACCCCGCCGCCCGGCTGCCCGGCCCACGGGCGCCCCGCGGTCGACCCGATCGGCCCCGGCGGCCTGCGCCGCCTGTACGGGCCGGAGGCCGAGACCGACCCGGCGGGCCTCAACGAGAAGCTGCGCGCCGAGTACGGCGAGGTCGCCCCGGTGCTGCTGCACGGCGACCACCGGGCCTGGCTGGTCCTCGGCCACGCCGCCAACATCACCGTGATGCGCACCCCCTCGCTGTTCTCCCGCGACTCCCGGCGCTGGACGGCCTTCCGCAACGACGAGATCCCCCCGGACTCGCCGCTGATGCCGGTCGTCGCCTGGCAGCCGATCTGCGTGTTCGCGGACGGCGAGGAGCACCGGCGGCTGCGCGACGCCCTGCTGGACGGCCTGAACGGCTTCGACCGCCGCGGCATCCGCCGCCACGTGCGGCGCTTCACCACCGACCTGGTCCAGGTGGTCGGGCAGACCGGCCGGGCCGAGCTGATCACCCAGTTCGCCGAGCACCTGCCGATGCTGGTGATGACCAAGCTGCTCGGCATGCCCGACGAGTACGGCCCGCAACTGGTCGACGCCGCCCGGGACCTGATGAAGGGCACCGAGACGGCGGTGGCCAGCAACGAGTACGTGGTGGCCGGCCTGCGCCGCACCATCGCGATCAAGCGCGCCGACCCGGGCGACGACCTGACCAGCCGGCTGCTCGCCCACCCGGCCGGGCTCACCGACGACGAGGTGATGGAGCACCTGCGGGTGGTACTGCTCGCCGCCAACGAGACCACCGTCAACCTGATCGCCGACTCGCTGAAGATGGTGCTCACCGACCCGCGCTTCCGCGCCCACCTGTCCGGCGGCCAGATGACCCTCGGCGAGGCGCTCGACCAGGTGCTGTGGGACTCCCCGCCGATGTCCCTGGTGGCCGGGCGCTGGGCGACCACCGACACCGAGCTCGGCGGGCAGCAGATCAAGGCCGGCGACCTGCTGCTGCTCGGCATCGCGGCGGGGAACGTCGACCCGGTCGTCCGACCCGACCTGGCCACCCCGCTCTACGGCAACCGCTCCCACCTGTCCTTCGGGGCCGGGCCGCACGAGTGCCCGGGCCAGGACATCGGCCGGCACGTCGCCGAGGCGGGCATCGACATCCTGCTCACCCTGCTGCCGGACGTCCGGCTCGCCGTGCCGGTGGAGGAACTGGTCTGGACCTCGGCCTGGATCTCCCGCCACCTGGTGGCGCTGCCGGTCGAGTTCACCCCGCGCGAGATCGAGCCGGACCCGCAGTCGCTGGCCGAGGAGGAGGCGCGCGAACGGGCGGCCGCCGAGGCCGCGAAGGTCGTGACGGCCGCCGCGACCGCGGAGCGGACCGACGCCGCGGGGCCGGCGGGCGCCGACCGGGCCGAGGCGCCGCGGCCGGTCGCCGCCGTCCCGGCGCAGCGGCGCGGCTGGTGGGACGTGCTGACGGGCTTCTTCCGCCGCTGATCCCACCGCCCCCGCCCCCGCCCCTGCACCGGCCACCCGGCCCGCCCGGCTACCCGTCGGTCCGGCGCCGGTGCAGGATGAAGGTGTCCACCGGGGTGAGGTCCCCGTGCGGGCCGTCGAAGGTGTAATAGGTGACCCGCATCGTGGTGGTGCCGCCGCGCCGGTCGCCGGGGTCGACGTCGAAGGCGGCGAAGCCGTGGGTGTTCTTGCGGTCCTGGACGGCGGCCCAGGGCGCGTCCTCGGTGAGCCAGATCGACTCGCGGTTGGGCGCGCCGGGGGCGGGCTTGTCCTCCAGGCCGATGACCACCCGGCCCTTGGGCTGCTCGAACAGGTCGTCCTGGGTGGTCGCGGCGTTGCCGCCAGCGCCGATCACCATGTGGACGGTGCCGCGTTCGGTGTCGGCCGCGGCGGGGTCGGTACCGGTGGGCACCGGGGTGCGGGTGTCGTTGGGCAGGGTGCCGCGCACGGGGTGGGAGCGCTCGTAGTAGTGCTCGTGGCCGCAGACCACGAGATCGACCCCGTAGGAGTCGAACAGCGGGCCCCAGGCCTCGCGCAGGCCGAGGTCGCTGCCGGCGCCGTGCTGCGACGTGGAGATCATCGGGTGGTGCATGCAGACCACGATCCAGTCGATCCCCCGGTTGCTCCGGGCCGCGCGCAACTCGCGCTCCAGCCAGCGTCGTTGGGCGCCGCCGGAGTAGCCGCGCAGGTAGGTCTCGCTGGACATCTGGATCGCCTCGTCGTCGTTGGCGAGGCTGATGAAGCGCACCGAGCCGACCGTGAAGGCGTACCACATGCCCCGAGTCTCCTCGTCGCTGGCGGCGGGCGAGTCGGGGAGGGTGAAATAGGTTTGGTACCCGAGGGCGCCGATCGGGCCGTTGCCGTTCTCGTTCTCGTGGTTTCCGGCGCAGGGCATCCAGGGGCGCAGCCGGGCCGAGCGGCTGTTGTTGATGAACCAGTCGGCCCAGATCGCGGTGCGGCTCTGGCCGTGCCGGCCGCCGTAGGAGGCGTAGCAGAGGTCGCCGTTGACCAGGTTGAACAGCGGGCCGACGCGTTCGACGGCGGCGACGATGTCGGCGGCGTGCGGGGAGCCGATCTGGCTGCTCATGTAGACGGGGTACTTGCCGAGTGGTGAGGGCATCCCGTCCGGGAAGACCAGCCGGCGCCGGAGGTTGGGGGTGGCCTGGTCCCCGAAGCTGGTGAAGGTGAACGGGACGCGGCCGCGCGGGGCGGTGGTGAAGGTGCCGGTCTCGGGGGTGGAGCCGTCGTGGCCGGCGCTGTAGAGGTAGGTGGTGCCCGGGCGCAGGCCGGTGAGCCTGGCGTGGTGGACGTACACCTCCTCCTTGTTCAGGGAGTCGCGGTAGGTGCGGGTCTCGGCGTCGACGACGTGGCCGAGGCCGCCGCCCGGTGCGCCGAGCCGGACCTGCGGGCGGCGGACGGAGACCGGGGTGATCCAGGAGACGGTCATCTCGGTGGCGGCGTCGGTGCCGAACTGCAGGTGCAGGCCGCTGACGCTGGGCGCGCCGGTGCGGTGCGGGGTGGTCCGCAGCAGCGGACTCGCGGGCGCGTCGCCGTCCCCGTCGTCGGCCGAGGCCGGCTGGGCGGCCGCGGTGCCGGCCACCAGCGCGGCTCCGGCCGCCGAGGTGCTCTTGAGGAGGGACCTGCGTGGGATCGTCATGTGAACTCCGCCTGCCGAGTGGGGGTTTCGACTTCCGGAGCACTGTAGGTGGCATGCGCACGTAAAGTCGATCAGTAGGCGGGAGCGGACTGGCGGAGGATCAGCAGGACGGGCTGCTACGGCTTGCGGCCGACGCCGCCGTAGGCCGGCGTGACCTCGGTGGGAGCGGGGCCGTCGCCGAGTTCCGGGTGCCACTGGTCGATCAGCACCACGCCCGGGTCGTCGAGTTCCAGCCCGGCGAAGAACCGCTCGACGCCGGCCCGCGGGCGGGCGTGCACCTCCATGCCCGCCTCGGCGTAGCGGCGGGAGCCCTGGGCGATCCGCTCGGGGGCCGCGTCGGTGGTGCCCGCGGTGAGGGCGAGGAAGCTGCCGGCGGGCAGCGCGTCGAGCAGGGCCCGGACGGGCGGGTGCGCTGCCTCGTCGGAGAGGAAGTGCACCAGGTTGATCAGGGTGAGCGCGACCGGTTGGCCGAAGTCGAGGGTGGCCGCGACGGCCGGGTCGGCGAGGAACTTCCCCGGGTCGCGCAGGTCGCCCTCGACGTAGGCGGTGCGGCCCTCGGGGGCGCTGCTGAGCAGGGCGCGCGAGTGGGCGAGCACGATCGGGTCGTTGTCGATGTACACCACCCGGCAGGCCGGGTCGACACGCTGGACGACCTCGTGCAGGTTGGGCGCGGTGGGGATGCCGGTGCCGACGTCGAGGAACTGCCGGACGCCGTGCGTCTCGGCGAGCCGGTGGACCATCCGGTGCATCACCGAGCGGGCGGCGGCGGTGGCGCCGCGGGCGCCGGGCCAGTCGGCGAGGACGCGCTCGCCGACCGCGCGGTCGGCCGGGAAGTTGGTCTTCCCGCCGAGCAGGTAGTCGTACACCCGCGCCGGGTGGGCCCGGTCGGTGCGCAGGTCCGTCTGCGGCGGCTGCTCGAACTCGGCGTCCAGCAGCCAGCTTTCCGGCTCGTACTCGTCCATGGTGCCTCCCCGTGCGGCTCGTCCGGACCACTCAAGCACAGCGGTTCGGCGCCCGTCAGGCGGTTCTTGGGGTTCACCTGGCGCCGGTGGACCGCGCGTCGCGGACGGTGGCGGCGAAGGACGGCACCCGCAGCGCGGTCACCAGGCCGAGCAGCGGGCCCGCCGTGCATACCGTGACGTAGGCCGGGATGAGGCCCAACCCGCCGTGGTGGCCCAGCCATTCGGCGAGCAGCGGGAAGGTGCCGCCGAACGCGGCGATGGTGGCGGCGTTGACCACGCCCAGGCCGACCGCCCGGACCTCGGTGGGGAACAGCAGCCCGGTGAACACGTTGAGGGTGCCGAGCACCGTCGCCACCAGCATCCCGAGCAGCAGGGCGACGGCCTGGAACGGCAGCCAGCCGCCGCGCAGCCCGGCCAGCAGCACCCCGACCAGCGGGATCGGCAGGGCAAAGCCGACGCCGGCGACCGGCAGCAGCCCGAAGCGGTCGGCGGCGGCGCCGGTGAGCAGCATGGTGACCAGCACCACTGCCAGCACCTCGGTCATGAAGGAGGAGGCCTCCTCCTTGCCGATCACGCCGTACGCGGCGGCGTACTGCGGCAGGTAGACCAGGGCGAAGTAGTAGCCGACGGTGCCGCCCAGGGTGTTGAGGAAGACGGTGAGCACGGCCCGCCGGTGGGTGCGCAGGGTCCGCAGGAACGGCGGCCAGCCGTCGCCGCGTTCGGCCCGGGCGCGGTGGAACTCCGCGCTCTCCGGCGCCGCGCGGCGCACCCAGACGGCGGCCAGGCCGAGCAGCCCGGCGGCGACGAAGCCCCAGCGCCAGCCGCCGTGCTCCAGGCCGGACTTGCCGATGGTGTGGATGAGCAGCGTGAGCACGCCGAAGGAGAGCAGCGAGCCGACGATGACCCCGCCGTAGGAGACCGAGCTGAACGCGAAACGGTGCCGGGGCGGGGCGGTCTCGGTGACGTACGCGGCGACGCTCGGCGCCTCCCCGCCGAAGGCGAGGCCCTGCACGAGCCGGGCGGCGACGGCCAGCACGGCGGCCCAGACGCCGATGGTCTGCCGGCCGGGCAGCGCCGCGAGGCCGAGGCTGGCGGCGGCGATGACCACCATGCCGAGGCTGAGCGCGAAGCGCCGGCCGCGGGTGTCGCTGAGCCGGCCGATCAGGTAGGAGCCGATCGGCCGGGCGACGAAGCCGACCGCGAAGGTGGCGTAGGCGGCGAGCAGGCCGCTGACGCCGTGCTTGCCGTGGCCGAAGAGGTCGGACGCGAAGTAGGTGGCGAGAACGGCGTAGATGTTCCAGTCGAAGGATTCGACGATCGAGCCGACCGTCGCCGCGGCCAGCTCCCGCCGTCGGCCGCCACTGCCTGACACTTCGTCGGAAACCGGACTGAGAACGCGATCTGCCATGGCGCCAGCATGACACCGTTCCCGATTCGGTGGAATCCGGGGCGCGGAGTCCAGTTCGTCCGGTTTGGGGGCGAACGTTCACCGAGCCCGGAATCCCCATGTGACTGGTGTGAGTGGGTGATGATGCACGCACGCAGCGTCGCAGCCAGCGCATCCGCCTGACACGGCGATGGCTCCAGCTTCACCCGGACGACAATCTTCACGTGGCGGACGATAGTTCTCACAAAATCGAACGATCAAATCGGCAGGTCAGAGCGCACCACAGAGAGCTCCGTCGCTTCACGGCTCTGGACTAGGAACCACTTCCTCCCGGGCCTGAAGCCCCGGGGATTCCTCAGCAGAGTCAGGTGAGTCCGATGGGTGTCCCAGAGCACTAGTTCGACCCACCTCACGGCCGCTCAGGTTCAGCCCCCGTTCCCCTCCCGGATTGGGCTGCGTGACAAGCCGCGTCACGCCGACTCAGCGCCCGGGGTGGTGGACGAACCGGTAGGTGTCGTGGTCGAGTTCGGTGATCTGGACGCCGATCGCGGCCGGGACATCGATCCGTTCCCGCAGCACGGCGAGCACCCGGGCGGACAGCTCGGCGCGCTGCTCCACCGTCCGGCCGGCCAGGATCTTGAGCTCGACGAGCAGCACCGCCTCGCCGCTCGCGCCGTCACCGGCCACGGCTTTCGGAGCGGGGCGGAAGACGGTCTTGCAGTCCGCCACGGTGGTGTCGATCACCTCGACGATCGCCTCGTGCAGCTCGGCGGCCAGGCCCTCGCGGTCGAGGGCGAGTTCGGGCGAGTGGTCGATCAGGATCTGCGGCACGAAGTTCCTCCCCGGGGTACGGACGACGCCGCCGACCCTACCCCGCCATCGGACGACGGCGGGTCCCGGCCTGCGAGGCCGGGACCCGGGGGCAGCGGCCTCAGCAGCCGAAGTTGATCAGCCGGAACGTCGCGTAGTGGTCGCCGGTGTAGTAGTCCTCGTGGTACCGCTGGCCGGTGACGATCCGGCGGGTGCCGCGGGTCGGCGCGCCCGGGGTCACCACGGTGTACTCGTGGTAGTAGCCGGAGCGCTGGCTCGGGAGGACGCCCTCCTTGTTGGTGAACACCACGCCGTCCTGGCGGTACGGGAACGGCCCGCCGGAGGCGATCAGGTTGAGGGTGGTGTGCGCCTGCGCCGGGAGGGCGGACAGGCACACCGAGCCGCTGGTCGCGGCCTGCGCCTCGGCGGCGACGGCGACCGGCGCGACGACGGCCAGGGCGAGGGCGGCGGTGACGGCGGCGCGGGTCTTCCACGCGCGTAGAGTTCTGGTCATGCCAACAGCATGGCGACCCTCCCGGCCCGCCGGAAGGCACGTTCGGAGTCTTCACCTCCGGTCAACTCGCCGTACCCGTCGATGACTTGAGCAGGTACGGCGAGCGCCCCCGCGCTACCCCCCGTTGTAGTCGGTGGCGGCGAGGACGGCGAGCCGGCGGCCTCCGAAGGCGAGGGCCAGGACGCCGAAGTCCATGAAGTCCTCGTTCCACCAGTCGGTGGACACCGCGAAGCCGTACCAGGCGCAGCCGTTCACCCGCCGGACCACCTCCTCCGGCGACGCGCCCGGCGCCGCGCCCGCGAGCGCGGCGAGTGAGCGCCACGCGGCCAGCCGCCCGTAGGCGCCGTACCAGAACTCGGCCGGGTGCCCGCCGCCGCACGAGGCGGCGGCGAACAGGCGCCGCCACACCTCCTCGGCCGTGGTCGGGACGACGATCGGCCGCCTGTAGAGCCCGTCCAGGCAGTCCAGCGGCAGCTCTGTCAGCGTCCCGGGCAGTGCCTCCGGTGCGATCTGCGTACCGGTGTGGAACACCGCGGCCTCGATCCGCCCGTTGTGCCGCCCGGCCCACCGGTCCACGGCGGCGGTCAGGTCGCGCGCGTCCTCCCCGATCTCGACCGGGACGGCGACCGGAACGGCGACCGGGTCGCCCGAACCGGGCAGCGGGTCACCCGATCCGGCGATCGGTTCGCCCTCGGGCAGGCCGTACCCCACCCCGCCGGCCATCCCGCCCCGGAAGTAGTTCGGCAGCGCGGGCAGGCCCTCGAACGGGGCGAGCGCCCAGGGCAGCCAGGCCAGCGGGTGGGCGGCCCAGTACGGGGAGGTCTCCGCCCAGCCGATCGCCTCGCGCAGCCGGGCCACCGGCTTGCCGCGCAGCACCAGTTCGTGCACCAGGCAGGCACGCAGCTCCTCCGCCACGTCTCCGGCTTCCCGGTCGGCGGCGAACACGCCGCCCAGCGCATCCGCCGGCTGGTACTGGGCCAGTACCGCGGCGGTCCGGCGCCCCGGCAGTCCGTCGCGCACCCGGGTGGCCAGGCCCAGTGACAGGGCGCGGTCGACGTGCGCGCGGCCGCGGGCGGTGGTCACGTCCCAGAGGATCCGGTCGAACAGGAAGCGGTGCTCGGCGCCGGCCCGGCCGGAGCCGAAGCGGGCGTGCAGCGCGGCGGCGAACTCCGTGAGGTACGCCGTGTCACCGCGCGCCGCGTACGGGTCGAGGAACTGGTGGACGTCGCCGTCGAACTCCCGCCCCGCCAGCCCGTCCACGATGTGCTTGATCGTTTCTGCCACGACGGGTGAGCCTAACCCGGCGCCGCGAGTCGCCGACACCGATATCCGGAGCGTGACGCAGCGTCACGATGTCACACCCAGGCGTTAGCGTGGCCCCGCAACGACGTCCGAGCAGCAGGAGGTACCACCGTGTCCCTGGTCCGGGTCCACAACTTCTCGATCTCCCTCGACGGCTACGGCACCGGCGAGGGCCAGAGCCTCGACCAGCCCTTCGGCCACGCCGCCCACCGCCTGCACGGCTGGTTCTTCCGGACCCGCACCTTCCGGCGGATGACCGGCCAGGACGGCGGCGAGACCGGCGTGGACGACGCGCTGGCCCGCACCTGGAGCGACGGCATCGGCGCGGAGATCATGGGCCGCAACAAGTTCGGCCCGCAGCGCGGGCCGTGGGAGGACGAGGACTGGCAGGGCTGGTGGGGCGAGAACCCGCCCTTCCACACGCCCGTCTTCGTGCTCACCCACCACCCGCGCCCCAGCCTGGAGATGGCGGGCGGGACGACCTTCCACTTCCTCGACGCCACCCCGGAGGAGGCGCTGCGCCGGGCCCGGGAGGCGGCCGGCGGCAAGGACGTCCGGATCGGCGGCGGCCCGAGCACCGTCCGGGCCTTCCTGGCGGCCGACCTGGTCGACCACCTGCACGTGGCCGTGGTGCCGATCGTGCTCGGGCGGGGCGAGTCGCTCTGGGAGGGGCTGGAGGGCCTGGAGGAGCGCTTCGACATCGAGGCGGTGAGCAGCCCGAGCGGCGTCACCCACCTCACCTTCACCAGGCCGGCGGAGAGCTGACGGCGGGGACGAACGGCGGCGGGCGGCCTCCCGGCACCAGCGCGGGGAGGCCGCCCGGCGAGGGCGCGCCCGGTCAGACCCGGTCGGCCGCGATCAGCACGTACTGGAAGGAGCCGTCCTTGTACGACTCGATGAACGCCTCCTCGATGCCGGTGACCAGCGAGGTGGTGTTCCGCAGCTCCCAGTAGGGCAGGGTGTCCGGGGTCAGGTCGATGACGGCCTGCGGCACCAGGCGGTTGTCGGCCATCGCCCGCAGGTACTCCCGGCGGGAGTGGATGTTGCACTCGAAGTGCGCGTTGATCTGCGAGACCCACTTGGACGGCTGGCCGTACTTCGGGTTCCAGCATCCGGTGATGGTGACGTAGCGGCCGCCGACCGCGAGCACCCGGGAGTGCTCGGCCATCAGGTCGTGCAGGTCCACGTACATGCTGGACTCGTTGTTCCACGAGCCGGCGATGCTGCCGTTGGCGAGCGGCATGTCCAGCATGTTGGCGACCCGCGAGCGCACGAACTCGCCGATGCCCAGCTCGGCGGCGCGCTTGTTGCCGAAGTCGGCCTGCTGGGTGGAGAGCGTCAGGCCCTCGACCTTGCAGCCGAAGCGCTGGTGGGCCATCACCATCGAGCCGCCACGCCCGCAGCCGGCGTCCAGCAGGGTGGAGTCGGGCCGGATGTCGCCGAGGTGGTCGAGCAGGACGTCGGCCTGCGCGGACTCCAGGCGGTGCAGCTCGGCGATGACCTTCTTCTCGCGCTCGCTGTCGGCCGGGTCGCCGATCGCGGCCTGGTCGATCTCGCCGATGCCGTAGTGGTGGTGGTACAGACCGTCGACGTCACCGAGGCGCAGGTTGACCGGGCGCGCCTCGTGGTCCCAGTAGCGGGCGATGTCGCCCTGGTAGGGGGTCGCCGGGCCCGGGATCGCGGCGTCGGCGGCGGTCGTCAGGTCGTCGGTCAGGGACATGCGGGTCAACTCCAAGGTTCTACGGGTGGTTACGGGACAAAGTGGCCGCCACGACGAAGGTCGTTACCAGAAGTCGGGCAGGCTGTAGCGGTGCGTGTTGGTCTGGTGCCAGTAGTGGTTGCCGTCGAGCCAGGCGGCCACGCCGCGCAGGAACCGCACGAGCGTCGGCACCGGGCAGGCGACGGCCAGCGCGGCCGACTCGGCCTCGAAGGCGCGCATCAGGTCGTTGTGGACCTCGACGGCCTTCAGGTAGCCCTCCTTGCGGGTGACGCCCTCGCGCTCGGAGATCACCACCGGCAGGTTCAGGTGCAGTCCGGGACTGGACAGCTCCTTGGTGTACGAGTACAGGTCGTTGACGATGGTGGTGGCGTTGCCGGCCAGCGCGATCACCCGTTGCAGGGCGGGCAGCGCGTGCAGTTCGGCCGGGAGCTCGTAGCCGCCCACCGTGTCGGTGATCGTCGGGCAGGGGCGGAAGTTGTTGAACTGGCGCATCGCCAGGTACTCCCACACCTCCGGAACGTGGTCGGTCTCGGACCAGGCCGCCTCGGCCAGGTACCCCAGGTGCAGCCGCGCCATGTCGTGCCGGAAGCGGTCGGCCTGGGACGGCGTGGAGGCGCGGACGAAGTAGTCCATCGCCGAGCGGTAGGAGCGCCGTGCCGCGTCCTCGGAGAGCGAGGCCTCCCAGACCGGGTGGTACTCCGGCGTGGTGTGCAGCGGGTCCAGCGCGGTGTGCGCGAGCAGCAGGCGGCTGCCCAGGCCGATCGGCGACCCGCCGAGGTCCTCGCAGTAGCAGTCGTCCACCGCGTTCTCGGCGACCATCAGCCGGGCCGCGAGCATCAGGTGGTCGATGCTGGGCGCGTCCGGGTGGCAGGCCACCATGTAACGCCCGGTGGAGAACCCGTCGAAGTCCTTCTCCCACTCCGGCGGGTAGAGCTCGATCTCGTCGATCGCCCAGGCCTTGATCTTCAGGCTGAGCGCCTCCACCCGGACGGGGTCGGGCTCGGGGATCGGGTGGTGGTAGAGGCCCGGGATCGGGTCGCCGAGCTTGGGCTTGCCCCCGCTCGGCGCCTCGGCGGCGGCGGGCAGCAGGCCGGGCAGACCGGCCGGACCGGGCAGCGGCAGACCGGGGCCGGAGAGGCCGGGGACGCGGAGCCCGAGGACGGGTGGCGCCTGGACCTCGGGGGCCGCCGGCGCGGCCGGTGCCTGGACGTCGGGGATGACGGCCTCGGACACCAAAGCCTCCGCAGCCGGGGCCTCCGCGGGCGGGACCTCGGGAGCCGGGACCTCGGGAGCCGGAACCTGCGGCCTCAACTGCAGGCCGGAGGTGCCCAGTCCGCTGGGCCCGCTCAGGATCCGCTCGATCGCCGGGGAGCTCATCGGCCCACCGCCAGGGCCGGGGCGGGCCCGGGTGCCGTGTCCGGTCTGGTGCACAGGTACATGGAGCCTCCTCTGAGAAGGATCGCAAGATATGACGGATCGTCATGTCGGCTGCCGCGAAGGGGAATCTCCGGCCCCGAGGGGCCCGCCTCGCTCGCTTCCCCACCGTAGGCGCGAAAGAACGTTCCGCATCGCAACGGACGATCTTCCTCACCCGATCAGGTGAACGTTCGCCCGCGCGGCGTTTAGATGCGCCCTTGTCATGCTTCGTGCGCCCCGCGCCCGGCGCCTCAACCCCCGCGTCAACCGTGCGCCGACGCCCGTGTCCTGAACCCGGCGAGCGCGTTGGGCCGTTCGCGGCGGGGACTGTTCGAATGCGGATCGCCCGTCGTCGGCGGACCGACCCGGGCCCGCCGCAGATGCCGAGCTTCCCGAAGGGAACGCGCAGTGCCGACGATGACGATGCCGGACTTCTCCATGCCGTGGCCCGCCCGCCTCAACCCCCATCTGGAGACGGCCCGCACCCACAGCCTGCTCTGGGTGCGGGAGATGGACATGCTCGAACCCGTCTGGGACGAGGAACGCTTCACCGCGATGGACTTCGCGCTGTTCGCCGCCTGGACGCACCCCGACGCCTCGCCCGGCGAACTCTGCCTGATGAGCGACTGGTACATCTGGGGCTGGTACGTCGACGACTACTTCCCCCAGGCCTACACCAGCTCCGACCAGCTCGGCGCCGCCAAGGAGTACCTGTTCCGCCTCCGCGGCTTCATGCCGACCGACGGCACCCCGTCCACGCTCACCCCGGAGAACCCGCTGGAGCGCGGACTGGTCGACCTGTGGGCCCGCACCGCACCCGGCAAGTCCGAGCCGTGGCTGCGCCGTTACGTCGAGGTGGTCCAGGACATGGCGGAGGAGGCGCTGCGCGAGCTGTTCAACCTCGCGCGCGACGGCAGCCGTGTCCTCGACCCGATCGAGTACCTGGAGATGCGCCGCTCGGTCGGCGGGATCCTCTGGTCGGCCCAACTGCTGGAGCACGCCCTGGGCGTGGAGCTCCCGCCGCGCCTGCTCGACGAGCGTCAGCTCCAGTTGCTGAACGCGACGTTCGCCGATTCCCAAGGGCTGCAGAACGACATCATCTCGTACGCCATCGACCTGGCCGAGGGCAAGGTCAACAACGCGGTGACGGTCCTGGAGCACTTCCTGGGCTGCGACACCGAGCGGGCCACCGGGGTCGTCAACGACCTGGTCACCGACCGGCTCCAGCAGTTCGAGCACACCGCCGCCACCGAACTGCCCGCCCACTTCGACCAGCAGCTGCTGACCCCGGGCGAGCGCGGCGACGTCCTGCGCTACGTCCAGGGGCTCAAGGACTGGATGGCCGGCAACCTCGAATGGGCCCTGCGCCCCGGCGGCCGCTACCTGCCGGCGGACTCCGCCGCCCCCGCGTCGGCGCCCTCCTTCCTCACCCCGACCGGGCTCGGCACCGCGGCCGCCCGGCTCGGCCTCGCCCCGGCGCCGCTCGGCCTGCGCACCCGCAGCTACCTCAACGCGCCGCGGCAGCCGCGCGAGCGGATCGAACTGCCGGACTTCTACCTGCCGTTCCAGGCCCGCACGAACGGCGAGTTGGAGACGGCGCGCGAGCACGGCGAGGCCTACATCCGGCGCACCGGGATCCTCGACGCCCCGGGCCTCGGGGTCTGGGACGAGGCGAGCGTCAAGGCCGCCGACTTCGCGCTGTTCGGCGCGCTGACCCACCCCGACGCGCCGCTGGAGCAGCTGGACCTGCTCAACGACTGGTACACCTGGGGCTTCCTCCAGGACGACTACCTGATGGAGGTCTTCAAGCGCCGCCGCGACCTCGCGGGCGCGAAGGCGTACCTCGACCGGCTGGAGCTCTTCGTCCCGGCGGAGCCGTTCGCCGTGCTGCCGGTTCCGTCCAACCCCTCCGAGCTGGGGCTCGCGGAACTCTGGAGCCGCACCGCCCCGGCCGTCTCCGACGAGTTGCGGCGCAAGCTCTCGGCCAGCACGGTGACGCACCTCCGGTCGGGGATGTGGGAGGTGTTCAACGCCGTCCAGAACCGGACGCCCGAGCTGATCGACTACGCCGGGATGCGCCGCGAGACCCTGGGCGCGGGCGTCTGCGCGGACCTGATCCACCACGCGGCGGGCATCGCCGTCCCCGACGCCGTGATGACCAGCCGGCCGATGCGCCGGCTGGTCACGGCGGTCGGCGACTGGGCGGGCTGGTTCAACGACGTGGCCTCGTACCAGATGGAGATCGAGTACGAGGACGACGTGCACAACGGGATCCACGCCCTGCGCCGCTTCACCGGCGTCGACCTGCCGACTGCCGTCGCCACGGTGAACGATCTCCTCACCGCGCGGATGCACGAGTTCGAGCACCTGACGGACACCGAACTGCCCGCGCTCTACGACGAGCTGGCGCTGGGCGCCGAGGAACGGGCGGACATGGCCGACTACATCGGGCAGTTGCAGGAGTGGATGGCCGGGTTCGCCGCCTGGCACCTGCGGACGGGCCGCTACACCGACTTCCCGACCCGCACCACCCTGCCCGCCCGCCTGCTGCGCGGCCCCGCCGGCCTCGGCACCGCGGCCGCCCGGCTCGGCGTGAGCGCGTAGCACTCCGCCCGTGCGGGCCGGGTCGCAGCACCGCCCCGGCCCGCACCAGTGCGCGGCCGCGCCCGTAAGAGGGAGAAGAACGGCCTCCGGCGCCGCACGCGAACGGTGGGCTTGTTCATCGCGCCGATCTTCCCGACCGGCCTGCCCTGGCTCAACCAGGCCGCCCCGCAGGCCCGGCGGGCTCGGGCGCCGGTGATCGCCGCCATGGCCGGCGGCATGGTGGCCGGCCCGGCCCTGGGGCGGGCCATCGCGTGGTCGGGCATCCGCACGATGCCGGTGCTGCTGGGCACGGTGTCGGTGCTCGGCCTGGCCGCCACCCTCTGGCTGATCCGTTCCACCCAGCGTGCTGCTTAGAGCCCCTTGCGGGCCCGGCTGCGGTAGTGGTCCAGCACGTCCTTCCGCAGCAACTGGCCGAAGCCCGCACCCTCCAGGCGTAGGCCCAGCTGGGGTTCGGTGATGCCCATCGCCTCGGCCGTCCGCTTCAGGTGCCAGTCGTTGGTGGCCAGGCGGTCCAGCAGGTGGCCGCGGCGGACCTGCGCCTCGGAGAGGCGGAAGGTCTTGAGGTAGGCGATCCGGCCGTGCTCGTCCGTGATGGTCTCGCCCAGGTGGTTCTCCTGCTTCGGGCGGAAGTCGGGCAGGAAGCGGGCGAGGGTGAAGCGGCCCAGCGTGCGGATGGTGCGGCGGCGATAGTCGGTGTCGAGCAGGCCCCCGGCCATCGTGGTGTCATGGAATCGCGCCCACGCGCGTTCCTGCTCGTCGACGGCGGCCCGCAGCTCGGCCAGGGAGCGGACCGGCGTGTCCCGCAGGTCGGCGCGGAACTCGGGGACGGGCGCGGCCAGGAGGCCGTAGTGGTGGATCAGTTCGCCGTACAGGTCGAGCAGCAGGCTCCGGTGCAGGGCGCGGTAGTCGTCCGGGTGCGGCACCACGAACGCGGCGGCGAGGGCGTCGGCGACGTACACGGCGAGGCCGCACTGCCCGGGGTGGATCTCGAACACCCGCAGGGCGTCGGCCAGTCCGCGCACCTGCGCGCCGCTGTACGCCTCCTCGGCGCGCGGCGACAGGCCGCGCCGCACGGCCTGCTGGGACCACTGCGCCCAGGTGATGGACGGCCCGCTGAAGTGCAGGGCGAGGTAGCCCTCCAGGGCGAGGTGCAGCGGCAGGAAGCGCAGCCGGGTGCGCCCTTCCCGCTTGGCCATCCGCTGCGGCGGGTGCACGCGCATGCGCTCCGGCGCCGTACGGGCGGCCTTGTCGGTGTCCGGGCCGCCGATCTGGGTGCCGAAGGCCGCGGCCGGGGTGCCGTCGCGCGTCCAGTCGGCGACGAAGCCGTGCGGGATGTACGAGGTGTAGGAGGTCCGCCGGTCCACCCGGACGGAGGTGTAGTCGCTCTCGTACAGCTCCTGGTGCAGCCGCAGCTCGGCGATCGGCTCCGCGCGCACCAGCGGGACGAGCCGCACGCCGCCCCACACCTGGGCGGGCCGAGTGTCGAGCCCGGTGAGGTCGAACCGGAACGTGTCCGGTGCGGTCGTGGTCATCGGGCCTCCCCGGCCGCGAGGAAGCGGGCGGTGCGCACCGCCAGGTGGGCCGTCAGCCCGGCCAGGTCAGTGCGGCCCTCGGCGAACTGGGCGAACTCGACCAGGGCGGGCAGGTCCTGGGCGTCGCGCAGCCCGGCGGTGGGCACGGTCGGGGCGAGCCGGCGGACGTCGAAGCCGTCGGCGTCGTAGACGGGGTTGAGGTGGACGATGCTGGTGCGCCGCTCCGGGTCGAGGCGGGTGCGCCAGACCCGCAGTACCTCGGCGGCCAGGCCGGGCGGGGCGTTGTCCCAGCCGTCCGAGACGATCACCAGGCGCTGCGGTGCGGTGTCCAGGGCGTCGAGAATCCGGCGGCCGAGCGGGGTGGGCCCGCAGGGGTGGGCGAGCAGGGCGTCGGTGCGGCCGGTGGTCCACAGCGCGGTGTAGTCGGCGGCGAGTGCTTCGAGGAGGAAGTGGCAGGCGAGCGCGGCGGCGAGGGGGCGGCGGCGCTTGACGCCCGAGCCGTAGGAGGAGAACGAGTCGTCGAGCACGGCCGCGACCCGCCCCCAGGTGCCGGATTGGGCGCCGGCGGCGCGCCGGGCGGCGGCCCGCAGGGCCCCGGTCAGCTCGGCGCGGCGGGCCAGCCGGTCCTCCGTGGGCAGTGCGAGGACGTACGTGGCGAGCCGGGTGAGCGGCATCCGGGCGAGGCCCGCCGGCACGGTGGCGCCGTGGCCGCGGGAGGACTCCTGCAGGCGCAGCCGTTCCAGCGCCGTCATGCGGGGCGCGATGCCGTCGAGGAAGGTGCGGCGGTCGATGCCGCGCCGCTGGGCGAAGCCTTCGGCGACGGTGTACGGGAGTTCGTAGAGGGCGCCCTGCTCGTAGTGGGCGCGGCGCCAGGCGTCCAGGACCGGGGTGCGAAATGGCGCGCGGGTGACCGGTGAGAACAGGAAGGTGCCGACCTCGTCGTGCTCGGGCCGCAGGTGGGCGTGGCGCAGTGCGCGGCGCAGCCCGGGGCGGTACTTGACGGCGTCGAGCGCGAGGTCGGGCCGGGCGGCGAGCCAGTCGCGGAGGATGGCGCGGGTGCGGCGGTTGTTGACCTTGTGCCGCCGCAGTTCGCCGATCAGCTTGTACACCCGCTGCGGGGGCAGCAGCGCGAGGCGGCGGGCGATCAGCCGGCCCTCGGTGCGGCGCTGGTCGGCGGTGGCCTCGCCGGGGGTCAGGAGGAGGTTGCGTACGATGAGCGCCGCGTTGTGGTCGTTGATGTCGAGGGCGAGCGCAGCGGCGTACGGCTCGCGGTAGTTGACCAGCATGTACTCGTGCAGGAACTGGATCGAGAGCTGCTGCGCGGCGGCGCCGGTGTGGAACTCACGCTGGCCGGTGGCCGTGATGGCGGCGTTGACGAACAGCAGCACGTCCTCGGCCGCGATCAGGGCGCCGTGGTCCTCCATCGCTCCGTCCCCCCGTGGTTGGTCCTGAGGGCCGGCCGGGGAATGGGGGCGCGAACTGCGAATCATTGCGGTAAAGGCACGTTCCGGAAGTCGCACCGGAGTCCCGCGGCCGGCCCGAGGACGGTAACAGAACCCGGTCGGGAACCGGGCATGGTTAATCATGGCCGAAAGTGCCGTGGGAGGGGCTGAGCAGGTGGGCCCGGTCGTAGAAGCGGTGTCCCTTGGCCCAACTCCCGGTCGACGCCGGTCCCGGTCGACCGGGACCGCGTGCACGGGAGCGGGGTAAGGAGGAGAAGAATGGCCGCAGGCACCGTGCAGGAGCGGCGCCAGGAAGGAAGACCAGCGCATGGACAGCCAGACCGGCAGCCGCACCGCACTCGTCGAGGACCTGATGGGTCGCTTCCCCGACGTCCCCCGGGAGGCGGTGATCAAGGAGGACCTGCTGCGCGGCGGCATGGCCTTCGACGAGTCCGCGCTCAGCGGCAGCACCGGTGACGGGGGCGGCGAGGTCAAACCGAAGTCCTACTTCATCTTCTCCTTCGACCACCGCACCCTGCCCGAGCTGGGCGCGGCCGCGCTGAACCGCCCGCCGGAGGAGGTCGTGCTCACCGGCGGCCCGTACGGGCTGCGCCGCACGGTGGTGTCGGTGCGGGTCAACCCGGATTCGCCGTACCGGGTCCGGGCGGGCGACGACGGCACGCTGGGCCTGTACCTGGACGGCGTGCGGATCGCCGACGTGGGCCTGCCGCCGATGCCGGACTACTACCGGCACACCCTGGCCAACGGGAAGTCGGTGATGGAGGTCGCCCCGACCATCCAGTGGGGTTACCTGATCTACCTCACGGTGTTCCGGGTCTGCCAGTACTTCGGCGCCAAGGAGGAGTGCCAGTACTGCGACATCAACCACAACTGGCGCCAGCACAAGGCGGCCGGCCGCCCGTACACCGGGGTCAAGCCGGTCGAGGAGGTGCTGGAGGCGCTGGCGCTGATCGACAAGCACGACACCGCGCGGGCCTCCCAGGCGTACACGCTGACCGGCGGCGCGATCACCTCGCAGGTCGGCGGGAAGGACGAGGCCGACTTCTACGGCCAGTACGCGAAGGCGATCGAGGAGCGCTTCCCGGGCCGGTGGATCGGCAAGGTCGTCGCCCAGGCGCTGCCGCGCGAGGACGTCCAGCGCTTCCACGACTACGGCGTGCGGATCTACCACCCCAACTTCGAGGTGTGGGACAAGCGGCTGTTCGAGCTGTACTGCCCGGGCAAGGAGCGCTACGTCGGCCGGGACGAGTGGCACCGCCGGATCCTGGACTCCACCGAGGTGTTCGGGCCGGAGAACGTGATCCCCAACTTCGTGGCGGGCGTGGAGATGGCCGCGCCGCACGGCTTCACCACGGTGGACGAGGCGATCGCCTCCACCCAGGAGGGCCTGCGCTACTTCATGTCGCGCGGGGTCGTGCCGCGCTTCACCACCTGGTGCCCGGAGCCGACCACCCCGCTCGGCAAGGCCAACCCGAACGGCGCGCCGCTGGAGTACCACATCCGGCTGCTGCAGGCCTACCGGGGGACGCTGGAGGAGTTCGGCCTGTCCTCGCCGCCCGGGTACGGGCCGGCCGGGCCGGGCAAGGCGGTGTTCTCGGTCAGCTCCTTCATGGACTCGCTGCCGGGCTGATCCCCGCCCGGGGTACTCCGTCCGGTGGGTTTCGGCGGCGCTCCTCGCGCGAACGAGTGAGCCGGGGGGGGCGGTGGCCGGGAGGATGTCCGGCGATCGCCGCCACCCGCCCCGACCCGCCGCCGGAGCCGCCCCATGCCGTCGCCGCCGTCGCCGCCGGTGCCACCGCCGCCGTCACCGGATCCCCGGCTCGGCCGCCGGGCGCTCGGGGCGGCCCGGCTGCTCTACTGGCCGGTGGTGACCGGACTGCTCTTCGCCGTCACGGTCGGGGTGCTGCTGTTCTGAGCCCTCAGTTCCCGGTCAGCGGGCGGACGGTGAGGATCTGCTCGGCCCGCCCGACCGGCCCGTCGACGTCGTGCAGCACGGTGCTGGTGACGCCGTGCCCGGCCGGGCCGAAGGTGACGGCGGTGTCCAGGCCCGTCCAGCGGCCGCCGGGGCGGCGGTGGAAGTGGATCGTCAGGTCGGTGTTCGGGAACATCCACGCGGTGGGGTCCTGCCGGACGGCGATGCCGTTGGCGGCGTCGACCAGGGCGATGAAGGTGGCGTGCGGGCCGCACGGCTCCCCCGCGACCAGGTCGAGCGGGGTGGACAGCCAGGCGGCGGCCCGGCCCGGGGCCTCGGAGCGGCGGCGGCCGTCGAGGGAAGCGATGAAGCCGCCGCTCCACTGGTCGCTCATCACCCACGGCTCGAACTCCTCGGGCGCGGGCAGCGCCCGGTCGTGGGTGCCGGCGACGGAGGTGGTGTCGGACTCGGCGAGGTACCAGGCGCGGGCCCGGACCACCGCCCGGTCGGCGATCGTGAGCACGGCCTCGACCAGCTCGATGGTGCGGCCGGGGCGGACGGTCTCCACCGTGATCTCGCACTCGTCGAGGGCGATCAGGCCGAGTATGTCGTAGCTGATCCGGGCCAGCGCCAGCCCGTCGCCGGGCCGGCTGCCCTCCGCCCGGCCCTCCGCCAGGTGCTCGGCCCGGCGCTCGGCCCGGTGCGACTCGATCGCGTGGGCGATCAGCCCGCCCACCGGGGCGAAGTGCTGCTCGTCGGGGTGCCAGGCGCCCTGTGCGTGGCCGGTGGGCTTGAAGCGCCGCTCGCCGGTGCGCTGGTAGTAGCTGTCGGGCTCGGCGGTGGGGGTGGACAAGGTGGGGTTCTCCTCGGAGCCGGATCGCGGGGTGCCGGCGGGCGCCGCGCGACCACCGGCGTCCGCGTTCAGGATCGTAGGCGGCCGAACGACCCCGGGCGCTGTGAATCGCCCCACACCTTCGGCGCCCCGCGTCCGGCGCCGCGCGCTACCCGGCCCGGCCCGCGACCAGCGGGTAGTGGTCGGAGAGGTCGGTGTAGGTGTAGCTCCTGCCCCAACTGCTCACCGTCCAGGGCGTGCTGTGCACCCGCAGGACGTGGTTGAGGTAGCTCTGCGGCCGGGCGTGGTCGGCGCGGTAGAGGACATGGTCGAGGTCCTCCTTGGGCTCGCCCGGGTACCGGTAGGCGGCGATCGAGTTGTCGGCGGTGTCGAACGAGTACGGCCAGCCGGTGCGCGCCGAGGCGGGGGCGAGGTTGCCGTTGTCCAGCAGGGCCTGGAACTCGGTGCCGTGCGAGTCGATGTTGAGGTCCCCGGCGACCAGCACCGGTTCGGCGGCGGGGATCCGCTTGGCGTCCAGGAAGGCGCGCATCGCGGTGAGCTGCCTGGCCCGGATCGCGGCGGGCCGGCCGCTGGAGCAGCCGGAGTCGGTGGACTGCAGGTGGGTGCCGACCACGTGGGTGCGCACGCCGTCGACGTTCAGCACGGCGTAGACGAAGCCCTTGTTGGAGAAGTAGTCCGAGCCGCACGCGTCCTTGAAGACGTACTACTCTTTGCGCAGGATCGGCCACTTGCTGAGCAGCATCACCCCGCCGTCCTCGGGGGTGGCGGCGCCGTAGCTGCCGGAGGTGGCGTCCCAACCGGAGGTGGAGCGGCCGACCACGGGGGTGCGGTAGGGGTAGGCGGCGGAGGCCTTGGCGGCGAGCGCGTCGGAGGCGGCGTTGTCGAAGGCCTCCTGCAGCACGACCACGTCGTGCCCCCGGAAGAAGTCGGCCGTGGCGATGGCCTGCGCGCGGTGCGCCTGGCCCCAGTTGGGGTAGAGCGAGGTGCTCATCAGGAAGGTGTTGTAGCTGAGCATGTCGAGCGGGGGCGCCGTCACCGGGGCGCTCTCGGCGGAGGCGGGGGCGGCACCGAGCGCGGCGAGCACGGTGGCGGCGGCACCGGCGGCGAGCGCGCGGCGGAGGAACGGCAGCGGCATGGGGGCTCCGTGGGAGTGTCGGGGTGCGGTGTCGTGGGGCGCGGTGTCGTGGGGCGCGGTGTCGTGGGGTGCGGTGTCGGGGGGCGCGGTGTCGTGGAATGTTGTGCATCCAACTTCGTGTCCGGCACGACCCGCAAGACATCGGGCGAGCATCCGGTGAACTCGTCCGTAACAGCACGATCCGCTCGCAGCACGGGCTTCCCGGGCCCCGACTGACGCTCCCCCACGGCTCCCGGACAGCTCCGCCGCAGCCGCAGGCCGCCGAAGCGGTACCCGGTGTTCCGCTTGCCCCGGCCGGCCGTCAGAATGTCGCGGGCGACACGCGCGGCACCGAACATGCCGCGGCACCGAACGGGGACGGCATTGGCAGGCAGACCGAACAAGAAGCGGAAGAGACCGCTCGCCGAGGGCGTCCCGCGCCCGCCGAAGCGGGTGCCGCGGCGGCGGATCCCCTGGGAGCCCGCGCCGCGGACGATCCGCCGGACCGCGCTGCTGGTCGGGCTGCTCACCCCCGTGCTGCTGGTCGGGCTGGAGGCGGTCGGCACCAACCCGGACTACCAGGTGCCGTGCGTGGTCCTCGCCGTGCTGGTGTTCCTGGCCGCCGTCATCGGGGCGGGGCTGGTACGGGCCAGCGGCTGGGTGATCTGGCCCGCCGTGGCACTCGGCGTGGCGATGCTGGCGCTGCCCGAGGCCGCGCTGCGCGCCCAGCTGATCGAGCACCGCGGGGTGCGGACCGACGCGGTGATCACCGCGGCGCACAGCACGAAGTCCCGCTACGGGACGCTGAGCTGGTCCTGCGACATCCGCCGGGCGGACGGGCGGCCGCTGCCGCACGGGAAGTTCAGCGGCACCGGCTGCTCGTCCGAGCGCTCGGTCGGCGAGACCGTCCCGGTGATCGTCGATCCGGCCGGCTGGGCACCGCCGGTGGGGATCGGCGGGGACACCGCGGTCGGCGGCGCCGCGCTCTACGCCGTCCCCGGGTGCGCCGTGCTGTGGGCGGCGCTGATCCTGGGAGCGGGCCGGCGCGCCCTGCGGGAGCGGGGGGCCTGAACCGGACCGATCCACCCCCCTTCTCCACCCCGGGAGTTCGGGCGTAGTGTGCCTGAGGTGAACGAACTGGTCTATCGGGGGAAGGACCTGCTCCGCCCCTCCGTCTTCCTCACGCTCCTCGGCATCCTGGCCGTCGAGGCGGTGTTCTCCGGCGTCAAGTTCGGCCCGGTGGGCGTCGCCTGGGCACTCGGCCTCACCGTGGCGATCCTCGCGCCCTCGCTCTACTACAGCTACCGCAGCTGGAGTTCGGTCGGCCCGGCCGGCATCACCATCTGCTGGGGCGGCGGCAAGGGCCGCACCTACCCGTGGCACGAGATCCACTGGATCGACGTCCGCGAGACCAAGAACCGGGGCAGCACCTCCTACGCCGTCAGGTTCTACGTCACGGGCGGCCGGCGCCGGACCCTGCCCGGGCTGCAGCACAGCCCGGTCTACCCGAACCCGGACTTCGACGTGCACTTCCAACGGGTCGTCCAGTGGTGGGAGTTCAGCACCGACCCGGCCGCCCGCGTCCAGCCGCGCCGGACGCTGCGGGACAAGCTGTCGCCGCAGATGATCGGCGCGCTGCTGGCCGTGCTCATCCTGACGGTGGTGACCCTCGGCGTGCTGCTCTCGCACAACGGCTGAGCTGCGGCGACGCGCCAGCGGGCAGGAGTGGGGACGGGCGGGGGCGGTTCGCGCGCCTCCGCCCGTCCTGGTTAAAGCCTCCGTCAAAAATTCCTGTCGCACCTTGTTGCTAGTGTGATCACATGTGTAGGTGCCGTGCGCCTGCACGACAGGGGAGGGAACGGACCGGTCTCTCGACCGGTCCCAGCCACACAGGAGTCACCATCAACACCGCCATTCGCAAGTCCGCCCGCGGCGCCGTACCCGTCGTCGCCATCGCCGCCATGCTCGCCGCCGGTCTGACCGCCTGCGGCACCGCCAAGGAACTGAGCGCCCAGGAAAAGGCCGCCAAGGCCTTCAACAAGGTCGGCGACAGCAAGAACGCCGCCGTCACCTTCTCCGTCGACGCCACGGCGGACCAGATCATGGCCTTCGACAAGGCCACCGGCGACGGCACCATGGAGCGCAAGGCCGCCGAGGGGATGTCCGGCCTGAAGATCGCGGTCTCGGTCTCCTCCGACAAGCCGCTCAAGGACGCCGAGGCCTTCAAGCAGGCCCATAGCTCCGCACCGGCCAAGGACTACACGCCCGACAAGTCGCTGCGCATCGCCTACACGCTGTCCGACCGCAACGGCACCCAGCTGCTGGAGTTCCGCGAGGTCGACGCCAAGGCGTACCTGCACCTGGACCTCAAGGGCCTGGCCAAGACGTTCGGTGAGGACCCGGCCGAGATCGACAAGGCCACCAAGGACCTGCCCGCCGACCTGACCGCGGTGCGCAACGTCCTGGCCGGCAAGTGGGTCTCCTTCGACCTGCAGGAGTTCGCCGACGCGGCCAAGAAGTCGGACGCCGCCAAGGGCACCGCCGGGGCCCCGGCCGCCAAGCCGAGCGCCGACCCGCAGGCCGCCAAGGACCTGTACAACTCGCTGAAGGACGTCTTCCGACGGACCGTCACCATCGAGGACAAGGGCAAGAAGGACGGCACCGACCACCTGTGGGTCAGCGCGCCGGCCCGCCAGGTCGTCGACGAGGTGTTCAAGGCCGTCAAGCCGCTGTCGGACAAGTTCCCGAAGGAGTTCGGCAAGTTCCCGACCTCGGCCCCGTCCAAGGGCGTGCCCGAGGGCAAGGTCGGCGTCGACGTCTACCTCAAGGACGGCGCGTTCTCCTCCGCGACCTTCGACGTCGCCCAGCTGACGGAGAAGGCCGGCCAGGGCGTCACCTTCCCAGTGAAGCTCGCCTACGACCAGTCCGCCCCGGCCGTCGAGGCCCCGGCCGACGCCTCCAAGCTGAGCGTCGAGGAACTGCAGAACACCGTGATGTCGCTGGTGATGGCGGGCGCCAAGGGCCCGAACGTCGCCGGCGGCGAGGACCCGACCGGCACCCCGGCCGCGCCGCTGACCGACGCCCAGCTCAAGGAGCTGGCCGCGGCCGGCGTCCCGGCGGAGCAGGCGCAGATGTACAACAAGCTCGGCCTGACCTTCGAGGACATCAAGGACTTGGCCTCGAAGCCCTCCTGATCCCCTCCGGTCCCACCCTCCGGCCGGCCGCGCCCTCCGCGCGGCCGGCCGGAGGCCGTTTCAGCCCCGGCGGCCCCGGCGGCCTCAGCAGTCCCGGCGGCGGCGGGCGTCAGCGGGCTGGGGCGTCAGCGGGCTTGGGCGTCGGCGGGCTCAGGCGTGGGCCGCGGCGCACTCCGGGTGGCCCCAGCTGGCGCCCACCTTGGTGATCTTGTCGCCCTTGCCGTACGGGCGGGAGCACGGGCAGGTGCCCGGGAAGCGGGCGGCGAGCGTCCGGCCACCGCCCCGGGACGACGAGCCGGGGGAGGCGGGCTTCCCGGCCGAGGCGGCCTTGGCGGCCGGGCGGGTGGCCCGGCGGGCGCCGGCGGCCGGGGCCGGGTCGGGCACCGGCAGGTCGGCGGCGGTGCCGCCCGCGGACTGCTGGGTGCGGGCGGCGTCGCTGGCGGCCTTGTCGGCGATGGCGTTCAGCGGGTCGCCGTCGACCTGGTGGGCGGGCACGTACACGAAGGTGACGTCCCGGCCCTCCAGCAGCGCGTCGATCCCCTGGATCAGCTCCTGGTTGGCGACCGGCTTGCCGGCCGCCGTCTTCCAGCCGTTGCGCTTCCAGCCCTTGAGCCACTTGGTGACCGAGTCGCGGGTGTAGGTGCTGTCCAGCCGGACCTCCAGCGGCACCGCCGGGTCCGTGTCGGCCAGCAGCTCGCGCAGCGCCGTCAGTTCGCCGACGTTGTTGGTGCTGCGCCCGAGCGCGCCGGACCGCCAGCGCTGGGGCGCCCCGGCACCGTCCGCGACCACGTAGGCCCAGGCCGCCGGGCCCGGGTTGCCCTTGGCTGCTCCGTCACACGCTGCAATGACTCGTTCGACCATGCCCCGATCATGCCTTCCCGACCGGCCCGGAGCCAAAGTCGCGCGGGCCCGTCTCCGGACCCCCGCCTGCGGGCCGGCCCTGCCTTCCATCGGCCGAAACGATCCGTTGACGGCCCATCCACAGCCCGTTACAACGGAGGGAAGGCCCTCAGGCAGCCTGCCGCGCCCCGATGCCGTCGCCGCGGGCACCGGGGACACAGCACGAAAGACTCCGAGGAGAAATGCCATGACTCCTGACGAGATCCACCGCTGCCCCGTGCTGGACATGAGCGCCCGGGCCCCACATCAGCAGAACGCGGAGCTGCGTTCCGCCGGACCGGCCGTGCAGGTTGAACTTCCCGACGGGATCATCGCCTGGTCGGTGACCCGCAGTTCGGTGATCCGTGCGCTCGCCACCAACCCGAACGTCTCCCGTGACCCGCACCGGCACTGGCCCGACGTGGCGGCGGTTCCCGAAGGCTGGCCGCTGGGGGCGATCGCCCTGATACACACCTTCTTCAACCTCTACGGCGACCAGCACCGGTCCGGACGGCGGCAGATGGCGCCCTCGTTCTCGCCCCGCCGGGTGGCAGCACTGCGGCCCGGGATCGAGGCGACTACGACCGAACTCGTGGCCGCGATGAGGGCGCTGGGCCCCGGTGCGGCGGTGGACGTCCGCCAGGCCCTGTCCCGGCCGCTGACCACGACGGTCATCTGCGACCTCTTCGGTGTGCCCACCGACATGCGGTCCCGGCTCACCGCGCCCATGGACACCCTTCTGATGACCACGGCCACCCCTGAACAGATGACGGCCGCGAAGACCACCATCGATGATTCCCTCACCGAGTTGCTGGACCTCAAGCGGCAGCACCCAGGAGCGGACCTGGCCAGCGACGTGGCCGCCGGCGCGAACGACGGCGGAGCCGACCGCACGGATCAGGAACGCCGGGACCTCCTCTACCTGATGATCAGCGCCGGCTACGAGACCTCCGTCAACCTCATCACCAACGCCGTCCAGGCCCTCCTCACCCGTCCGCACTACCTGGTCACCGTCCTGGCCGGCGAACTGAGTTGGGACAGCGTCATCGAAGAGACGCTGCGCCACGAAAGCCCCGCCATGCACGTACCCCTGCGCTACCCGCTGGCGGACATCGACCTCGGCGACGGCGTCGTCATCCGACGCGGTGAGCCGATCCTGCTGGGCTTCGGCGCAGCCGGACGCGATCCGGAGGTCCATCCGGACCGACCCGACGACTTCGATCCCACACGCCCCGGCAAGGACCACCTGGCTTTCGGCCACGGCGCGCACTTCTGCCTCGGCGCACCCCTGGCCCGGCTGGAGGCCGAACTGGCCTTGAAGGGCCTGTTCGGCGCCTGCCCTGACGCCGTGCTGGACCCGTCCCGCCCGACACCGTCGCGACTCGAGTCCGTCATCGTCAACGGACCGTCCGAGCTGTGGATCGTCCCGACCCCTGTGTCAGCCGCCCCGAAGTGACCTCCGCCGTGCGGCCACTCAGCGCGTCCTGTCGATCACGCTTGGATGCCCGGGCCCCGACTTTCCTCCTGGAGCGCCTGCCCCCGATCGCCGCCCGCTGAGCCGCGGCTTCCGGCCCCCGCCCTCCCCGCACACCGGGTGACCTGGCAGGATCTCCCGCCATGGACCCGAGCACCCCGCCCGCCCGGCGGCGCACCGACGACCTCCCGTGGCCGCGCCGCCCGATCCTCGCCGCACTGTGGATCCCCGGCGCGGCCGTCCTGCTGCCGCTCGGCGGGGCGATCGGCGCCTTCGGCCTGTGGATGCTCGCGCCCGCGCTGGCGCTGGTGCTCGCCGGCCTGGTCGGGCTGATGTGGGCGGTGTGGAGCCTGTGCCCGTCCCGCCTGCTGCGCCGGGTGGCGATGACGCTGCTGCTCGGCCCGCTGATCGCCGTCCCGCTGCTGGCCCTGAACACCGCTCGGGCCACCGACCTGAGCGTGCGCGGCGTCACCCACCCCGGCGAGGTCACCGGCATCCGGGTCAGCCACGGCAAGACGACCACCTACTCCTGCACCGTCCGTTTCACCGACGCCCCGGACCGCTCGCGCCCCGTCGACTGCGGCGCGGCCGACACGGTCGGCGAGCGGGTCTTGGTCACCGAGGACCCGGACAACCTGGTCGACCCGGAGTTCGCCGGCGCGGCCGCCGCCGGCCGCTTCGACCTCACCCTCACCCTCTTCTTCGACGCCGTCCTCCTCCTCATCGGCGCCGCCTGCGCCACCGCGGGCGCCCTCCTGCGCCACACCCGCGGCCGCCGCACCCCCACCCCCACTCACCACCGGGCGTCCTGACCCCGACCACCCCCACCCACATGTGACCCACGTCACAGCACGTTCCTGTCAGCAATCGGTCGGCTGCCCCGCTCAACCACCGAGAGCAAGCGAACGGCGTGCGAGCGAAGAGCACGCGAACCGACAGGAGCGACCCATGAAGCACCGCATCGTCGTCCTCGGCGCCGGCTACGCCGGGGCGAACGTGGCCGGGACCCTGGCCCGCCGGCTGTCCCCCGCGGACACCGAGATCACCGTGGTCAACGCCGAGCCGGACTTCGTCGAACGGATGCGCCTGCACCAGCTCGCCGCCGGCCACCGGGTCGAGGCCCGCAGGCTCGCCGACGTCTTCGCGGGCACCGGCATCCGGCTGCGCCTGGCCCGGGTCACCGCCGTCGACCCCGAGGGGCAGACCGTCGCACTGGCCGACGCGAACGGCGGCGGCGAGCTCGACTACGACACCCTGGTCCACACGCTCGGCAGCCGGGTCGCCGACCACGGCGTGCCCGGCGTGGCCGAGCACGCCTTCGAGGTGGCCGGCCGGCCCTCGGCGCTGCGCCTGCGCGAGCGCCTGGACGGCCTGGTCCGGCAGGGCGGCGGACAGGTGCTGGTCGTCGGCGACGGGCTGACCGGCATCGAGACCGCCACCGACCTCGCCGAGTCCCGGCCCGGCCTCTCGGTGACGCTGGTCGCCCGCGGCGAGCTGGGCGCCCCGCTCTCCCCCGGGGCCCGCGGCCACCTGCGCCGGGCCTGCGAGCGGCTGGGCGTCACCGTCCTGGAGCACACCGCCGTCGAGGCCGTCGAGGCGACCCGGGTGCTGTGCGCCGACGGCGGCGTCCTGGCCTCCGACGCGACGGTGTGGACGGCCGGGTTCGCGGCCGACCCGATCGCCGCCGCGAGCGGACTGGAGGTCACCGGGGACGGCCGGATCGCCGTCGACCGCACCATGCGGTCGGTCTCGCACCCGAACGTCTACACCGCCGGCGACGCCGCCTTCGCCATCGGCGACAACGGCCTGCCGCTGCCGATGTCCTGCGCCACCGCCGGCTTCACCGCCCGGCAGGCCGCGGACGCGATCGTGGGCCGCCTGACCGGCCGTCCGATCCCGCGCACTAAGCTGACCTACATCGGCAACCACATCAGCCTCGGCGCGCGGGACGGCATCCTCCAGCTGGTCGACGACGAGGCGCTGGCGAAGCCCTCGTACCTGGGCGGCCGCACGGCCGCACGGGTCAAGGCGGGCGTCCTAGCGATCTCACTGTGGGCCGTCGCGCACCCGACCTTCGGCCTGCCCAAGCGCCGCCACCACCTGGCCGCGACGCCGGACGCGCCCGCCGGGCAGCTGACCGCCCGCCAGACCGCCGCGTAGCCGGGCCCTAAGGCTTGTCTGATAATTGATCTTGTGGCAGGTCGAGGCGAGGTGACGGACGCGGCGTGGGAGCTGATAGAGCCCCTGTTGCCGCAGGTGGAC